>NZ_JBHUWD010000035.1:0-59073 GCF_042670205.1 Luteimicrobium sp. NPDC057192
AGAACGAGGCGCCGGGCCTCGATCTCGGCGGAAACCCTCGTCCTCGGCGTCTTTCGTGGTGCGCCTGGGCAGATTCGAACTGCAGACACCCGACTCAGAGCAAGCGGTGATGGGTACGTACGTTTCGATCCAACGACTGCTCGCGATCGGCTGTGTGTGTGCGGGCGGACCCACGCCCCATCGTCAACTGCCTTGCGAGGCTGGAAGGCAAGCATCGCCACCAGCTCAATCGAAGATATCGACCATGTTCGACACTCCGCTATCAGACAGGATCCTCAGAAAGGGAGAAGGCTCAGTCGATCGAGGCCCGTACCTAGTCTCCCTTTGCCGCGGATACGTCAATAGCATCGTCCGAGACGCACGCGAAACGGCCACGTAGAAGGCGCGCAACTCGGCCTTGAGTTCTTCCTCGGTCCGAGCACGAAAGTCAGGCAACTGTCCATTAGTGAGTCCGATAACCGCTACGGCCTTGAACTCCTGTCCTTGCGCCTTATGAATGGTCAAGAGTCGCACACCGGGCCGGCCTTGGTCGCCGCGCTGGCGCCGACTTAGGAACTGACGAAATCCCGCGAACGTCCGCCCTCCAACGTTCGACTCATCCGCGAATGCATCCCACGCGTCTTGCAGCAGCCCGATGTCGTCGGGCCACCCGACGTCTTCTGATGGCAGGTCCTTGAGCATCTCAAGGAACTCTTCGGGCCCCTGGGCTTCGGCAAGCGGGGCGAGTGGCCGAACCTCGCCGACGGCCGCGCCAGCAAGCAGCTGAGCGGCAGAAAAGTCGGCGGGCCACTCGACACCGGCGAGTGCGGCTAACTGACGGCGTGCCGACCTGTGAGTTGCCGCGGCCATGCAGCCAAGCAGCGCAACTGCCGCTCGAGCACGGATTGTCGTAAGCCAGTCGTCCTCCGTGCCTGCCTCCGCTACCTCGACGTTCGCGTCGAGCAATGCCCGCCGCGCCGCCCGGAGGCCGGAGGTCGTGCGGCAGAGCACCGCGACCTCCTCGGCTTGCACCCTTTCCGCGCTCGGCACGACCGGTGGCTCCAGACCATCCGTCAGTAGACCTTGCACCCAACGCAGCACGATCGCGGCTTCGCTGCGCTCATCGTCCGCGGCGCATATTAGGACCTGGCCCTGAGCCGCATACGAGGTGGTGCCCACCGACGAACTGCCTAAGGCGGCCGCCACGGCGGTCGAGACCTCGGCCACCGCCGTCGAACTGCGATGGTTGACGGTTAGTTCGTGTCGCTCTGCGGTGTAGTCATTAGCGAAGCGGGCCACGAGCCGGTGGTCGGCACCAGCGAAGCCAACAATTGACTGTCGGTCGTCCCCGACCATTGTGGCGCGCACACCTGGGTGATCCGCAGGCCCTAGCACTGCCGCTATGACACGGTACTGCGCTGGCGTGAGATTTTGCGCTTCGTCGACTACGACTTCGTCATACGCACGCCGGACCAGGCGACCTACGGCTGGCATCTCGAGCAACTCTGCCGCAGCATCTAACATGGCTGGGTAATCGAGAGCCCCACGCGCAACAAGGCAATCGCGCCACTCCTGCAGGAAAGGCGCCGACTCGTCGCACTTTGCTCGCGCGAGGTCTAACTCGTCAAATATCCGACGTGGGTCGTCGACCGAGCGCCCCTGCTCGCGCAGCCACTCCTCCAGCATCTCGACCCGGTCAGCTTGCTGCGTCAGCACTTCGGGCTCCAGCGGCAGACCAATTCGCGTCCCGAACTGACGGACAATTGCCAAGGAAAATCCATGGACAGTGTCGGCATCAACCCGGCGGTGTAGACGGCCCAGTCGGTCGCGGACGCGGGCACGCAGCTCGTCGGCTGCCTTTACTGTGAACGACACGGCCAAGACTCGACCGTCGCCTTCCGGATCTGCCGCTAACAGCCGTTCGACCCGGCGGGCAACAACCTCGGTCTTCCCGCTGCCAGCACCTGCGACCACGACGAGCGCCCCAGCGTCGCTGTCAACCACTCGCTGCTGTTCGGGAGTGAGGACAAGGTCACTCACGAGGCCTCCTTGGGCAAAGGCAGGACCTCTGCCAGTCTCCTGACCAATTGCCTGACCGGTTCCGGCCATATGGGGGAACCATCGGCACGAACGGCATCCCAGTCTCCGAGCGCCACGAGTTCCTGCGCAAGGAAGCGACCCATGACGCCCTTGTGTCGTTTCATGCAGTTAAGCGTCGACTCGTTAGGTTTGCGGACGACCGCCTCGCAAGCCCGGTTGCACAGTTCCGGGTCGTGGTCGAGCAACATCTGCTCAGTAGCTGCCCCGCCCGCAGCAGTGTCAGACACCCACACCACGTCGGGCGCGTCGAGACCGAGCCGCTCGACTCCACGACGACCAGGCTCGTCGGAGTCGGCGAAAACCACCACCGGCAGGTTGGCCAGCCGCGCGAACTTCACAACTGCGGTTGCGAGCTCGCTCTCCAAAGAGCCCGTGTCGACGACGCAAACCCCATGCACCCGCGAACCTAAGGCGTGCCGCAGCAGAGGCGGGAGCAGCGCGCGTTCCGTGGCGCCGTCACCAAGCACGATTGCCGAGGCGAACAGGAGTTCGCCGAACGGGCGTTCGACCAGCCGCTTGAGCTTCTCAAGTTCCGCCGCATGCATCCTCGGTCGACGCGCCCGAATCCGGTCCTGTTCATCGCCTGGGCCCAGGTCCACCACCTCCAGGGCGCCTCCGGCCGCAGGTCGGAGCAGCCGCACTGCGGCAGGATCGACCTCGGTTACGAGGTGCGAAGAATGCGTTGTCACAACTACCTGACCACTCATCGCGGTCAGCAGATGAGCAAGCTCGAACTGAGCTTGTGGGTGCAGATGGGTCTCCGGCTCCTCGACGAGGCTGAGCGGATGAGGGCGTAGAGCGGGACCATCGCGGCCTACACGCCTGTCGTACAGAACGGATTGGACCTGCAGCGAAGCGAGACTGCGGACGCCGGCCCCGTGGAAGCGGATCGGAAGCGAACCCGATCCAGCGTCGAGGTTGATAGCGACGGATCGGCTCAGTTCCTCCAGCCGGAGCGGCAGCGGCTCGAGTCGAGGCGTGCCAATTCCACCTACGGCGTCGTCCATCGCGCGCAGGGCCTCGGTGACCGCCCCTAGCGCCGCGCTGGAAGAGAGAATCTGCGCGCCTACGTCGCTCAGCCGTTCCTCAATGGCGACGCGGGTGCTGGGGTCGACTTCGAGGTCGTCAAGAACCCGACGGACAGCGCTGCCCCTGCGACGCAGCTCGTCGTCGAGATCGCGTCGCGGCTGCACCAGATCAGCGACGACAACTCCGCGCTGCACAGCAGTGAGGGTTTCTGCCCGCTCGGGAGCCTCCCAACGGCTCGTCCGTTCGTCGAAGACTAATCGGACGGTGCGGGACCGGACACCGAACCCTTCCCGTGAGGGTTCAAGCACGGTACGGAACGCAAACCGCTCGCGAACGGGTTCTTCAGACACGATGGCTACGCCGGGAGTCAGCCGGCGGCCGACACGATCATCAAACTCCTCGCCACCATCCGGCGCGAGCACAAGATCGATTGTCGCCGGGCCGTCGACCCCGACTGTCAGGTCGTCGCGCTCAGCCGGCACCGCGCCCAAGGCGACGGCCAAGGCTCGGAGCAGACGGGACTTGCCGGCGTTGTTCCGCCCGACGAGGAGCGTCAGCTTAGGAGCGAGGCCAACAGCGCACTCCGAGATTCCCCTAAAGTTGCGTACCTCAATGCGCTCGACAAAGACACTGGCAACCTCGGTGCGCTGCCCCTCATCCGTAGCCGTCATACGCGGATGGTAGTCAACAACTCGCCGCCTAGCGTTCCTCGGAGACGATCTCGACGGACCGGTCTCGCTCAGTGCGCCTGGGCAGATTCGAACTGCCGACACCCGCTTTAGGAGAGCGGTGCTCTATCCCCTGAGCTACAGGCGCGCGGGCCGCTCGAGGAGCGGTCCGGGGACGCGCGTCAGCCTACCGGGAGGGCCCCGGGACGCGCGAACGGCGACGGTTCGCCCGAATCGTTACGACCTCGGAAGGAGCGGCCGCGTTTTTCACCCGCTCCCCGCACGCCTCCGCCCTGCGGAGCCCTCCCAGGCACGGAACAGTGGCAGCCGGAGCGGTGGAACACGAGCCGTCGCGCCATGTTCACGTTCGCACCACCCAGGGGCAGTACCCGATGACGACGTTCGACTTCACTCCCGACGGCAACGCTGTCACCTCGATCGCACCGCCGCGCACGGTCCCGGACCGCGCGACGCGCACCGCGAGCACCTCGCGCGCCCGACGGCGCCTGTTCCGCGGGCACAGCCTCTGGCTCCAGGCCGTGGTGTTCACCGTCGCGCTGGCTGCGGGCCTCTTCACGGGCTACCTCATCAACCGCTGACCGGCGCGCCCTCTCGGCGCGGCCAGGCCGCCCCGGCCGGACGATCGCGCCTAGGCGCGGTCGTAGCTGACGAACCGGTACCGCACACCGGTCCGCGAGGTCTCCCACGCGCCGACGTCGGCGCGCCAGGCCGACGCGTCGACCGGCGGCGCCCAGGCGTCACCCTCGACCTCCAGGTCGAGCTCGGTGACCGCGAGCCTGTCCGCGAGACCGATCGTCGCGGCGTAGACCTGCGCTCCCCCGATGACCCACGTCTCCTCGGCGCCGGGCGCCTCGGCGGCCAGGCGGAGCGCCTCCTCGACCGTCGGCGCGACCCTGACGGTCGCCCCGCCCGCGGCGAGGTCCCCGCCCGCCGGTGTGCCGTCGTCGGGCACGGGAGCCCAGCCGGGCTGCCTGCTCACGACGACGTTCGTCCGGCCGGGCAGCGGACGGAACCGTGCGGGGAGCGAGTCCCAGGTGAGGCGGCCCATCACGACCGGGTGCCCGAGCGTGAGGGCCTTGAAGCGGGCGGCGTCCTCGGGGACGCGCCACGGGAGCGCGTTGCCCGCGCCGATCACGGGCCGGCCCGCGGCGTCGCGCGCCTGCGCCCAGACGAGCGCGAGCACTAGACGGCCACCGGCGCCTTGATCGTCGGGTGGTGGACGTACCCGAGCACCTCGAGGTCCTCGTACGCGTAGTCGAAGATCGAGTCACGCGGGGCGACGCGGAGCGTCGGGTACGGGTAGGGGTCGCGCGCGAGCTGCGTCGTCACCTGCTCGACGTGGTTGTCGTAGACGTGGCAGTCCCCGCCCGTCCAGACGAAGTCCCCGACCTCGAGACCCGTCTGCGCGGCCACGAGGTGCGTCAGCAGCGCGTACGACGCGATGTTGAACGGCACGCCGAGGAACAGGTCGGCGGACCGCTGGTAGAGCTGGCACGAGAGCTTGCCGTCGGCCACGTAGAACTGGAAGAACGCGTGGCAGGGCGGCAGCGCCATGTCGGACAGCTCGGCGACGTTCCACGCCGAGACGATGAGGCGGCGCGAGTCGGGGTTGGTGCGGATCTGGTCGATCACGCCCGCGATCTGGTCGATGTGCCGCCCGTCGGGCGTGGGCCACGACCGCCACTGGACGCCGTAGACGGGGCCGAGCTCGCCGTCCGCGTCGGCCCACTCGTCCCAGATGCTCACGCCGTGCTCCCGCAGCCAGCGCACGTTCGACTCGCCGCGCAGGAACCACAGCAGCTCGTACGCGACCGACTTGAAGTGGACGCGCTTGGTCGTGACCAGCGGGAACCCCTGCGACAGGTCGTACCGCAGCTGCGCCCCGAAGACGCTGCGCGTCCCCGTGCCGGTGCGGTCGTCCTTGTGCGTGCCCTCCGCGAGGACGCGCGCGAGCAGGTCCTCGTAGGGGGTGGGGACGGTGCCGCGCGGGGGCGTGGTCGGAATCGCTGCGTCGTCGGCCATGTTGGTCATCGTAGGCGGGCGGGACCGACAGACGTGCGGCCCACGCCCGGCGCGTAGCCGACCGACCGATGGGATGATGCGCCAATGAGCACCGACACCACGACCCCCGCCACCGAGCACGACGCGATCCCGGCGTCGAGCCCCTCGGCCACCGACCCGCTGTGGGTCGAGCGCACCGGGTCCCGCACGTACCGGGGCTTCTCCGGCCGGGGCGCGACCGTGGAGATGGGCCCCGCGAGCGCGGGCGCGGTCTTCACGCCCGGCGAGCTCCTCAAGGTCGCGCTCGCGGGCTGCGCGGGGATGTCGAGCGACGTCCCGCTCGCGCGTCGCCTCGGTGACGACTACAAGGTCACCATCCGCATCGAGGGCGCGAAGAACCTCGAGGAGGACCGCTACCCCGAGCTCACCGAGGTCATCGAGCTCGACCTCTCCGCGCTCGACGACGCCACGCGCGACCGTGTGCTCGCGGTCGCCGAGCGGTCCATCGAGCAGACCTGCACCGTCGGCCGCACGCTCGAGGCGGGCGTCGTCGTGAAGCGCGAGTTCGTCGAGCCGGCGTCGGCGGTCGACGCCGGCGAGGCGACGGCCTGACCATGAACGGCGAGGTGCTGCCGGGCGTCCCGGCGCCGGCCCCCGTCGCGACGCCGACGTCGCGGGAGGTCGCGCGCGCGACCCCGGTGCTCGACGCGATCCTCGACCGGGCGGTCTCCATCCCCGCGCCGACGATCCGCCGGCACGTCGACGCGCTGCGCCGGCGCAACCCGGAAGCCACGCCTGCGCAGCTCGTCCGGATCCTGGAGAAGGAGTACACGACCGTGCTCGCCGCCGCGGGCGGCGCGGTCGGGGTCGCCGCGGCGGTCCCCGCGGTCGGCACGGGAGCCGGGCTCGTGCTGAGCTCGAGCGACGTCGCGACGTTCTTCGCGAGCTCCGCGGCGTTCGCGCTCGCGGTCGCGGAGGTGCACGGCATCGAGGTCGTGGACGCCGAGCGGCGTCGGGCCCTGCTCCTCGCGTCGGTGCTCGGGGCCAAGGGCGCGGCGACCGTCGAGAAGGCGGCCGCCGGGTCGGGGCTCGCCTGGGGGCAGACGCTCCTCACCGCGATGCCGGCGTCGACGCTCGTGCAGGTCAACCGGGCCCTCGCCAACAAGTTCCTCCGCACGCAGCTCGCCAAGCACCTCGGGCTCACGCTCGGACGCGTCGTGCCGTTCGGCATCGGCGCCGTCGTGGGCGTCGCGGGCGGACGCTCGCTCGCCCGCACGGTCGTCGGGCAGTCGCGCACGGCCTACGGCGAACCGCCGGCCGCATGGCCTCTCGTCCTGCGGGTCGTCGAGCCCGCCGCCGACGACGCCCCGCCGCTCCTCGAGCACCGCGCTCCCCCGCGGCAGCACGGCCCGGTCCGGCCCCGGTGGCTCGGCGGGCGACGACAGGACCGATGACCGTCCGGCTCGTCCACGACGTGGCGCTGGCGGCGCCCGAGGCGTTCGCCCTGGTCGCCGACCCGCGCACGCACGGCTCGTGGGTCCCGCTCACCCGCTTCGAGCCGGGCGCCCTCGCCGACGACGCCGCGGCCGGAGAGCCCTGGGCCCCCGGACCGGGCGCGACGTTCACCGTCGTGAGCGGGCCCGGTGCCCGGCGCGGCGTGCCCGGCTTCGTCGACCGCATGCGGATCACCTCGTGGACCCCACCGTCGTCCGTTCCCGGAGACGCGGACCGGCCCGGGCTCGCGGAGTTCCGCAAGCTCGGGCCGGTGCTGCTCGGGACCGCCGGGTTCCGGGTGGAAGCCCTGTCGGCGTCGTCGAGCCGGGTGCTGTGGTGGGAGGACGTGCACGTCACCGACGTCCTGCCACGGCGGCTGACCGCCCCCGTGGCCGACGGGGTGCTGCACCTGATGATCCGCGGCGGCTGGCGCAGCCTGGACCGGGTAGCGTCCCGCGGAGGCGTCAGCCCTCGCTGACGTCGTCCTGGGTGCCGTCGGACGGGGTCGGCACCTCGCCCGCGAGGATCAGGTAGACCTCGCGCCGGGCGCGGGCCAGGACGTCGACGGTCGCCGCGACCTGGGCCGCGTCGCCGGTGCGTGCCACCTGGGCGATGGCCTGCGCCAGCGCGCCACCCGCCTCACGGAGCTCGAAGCCCGCCTTGCGGGGGCCGGACGACGCCTCGGCGAAAGGCTCGCCGAGCTCGTCGGCGTGCTCCGTCACGTAGGCGCGGCCGGCGTCGGTGAGGCTCGCGAGACGGCGGCCGCCGCCCTCGTTGAGCTCCACCAGGCCCTCGTCCTGCAGCAGGTTGAGCGCCGGGTAGATCGCGCCGGGGCTCGGGCGCCAGACGCCGCCGGACTTCTCGCCGATCCGCTGGATCAGCTGGTAGCCGTGCATGGGCTCCTCGGCGAGGAGCAGGAGGACGGCGGCACGCACGTCGCCGCGACCGGCGCGACGACCGCGTCCGCGGCCGCGGTGCCCACCGGGGCCACCGAAGCCGGGCCCGCCGGGGCCGAAGCCCCCCGGACCGAAGCCGGGGCCGAAGCCGCCGGGACCGAACGCGTCGTGATGGCCGCGGTGGCCGCGACCCGAAGGACGGCCCTGGCGACGGCGAGCATCGCGGGGACCGGAAGGGTTTTCAGGGTTTTGGAAGGGGTATGCGGATCGCATGGGGACCTCCTCGAGGTCAGGTCGATGTGGTCGTGAGGTCGACGGTGGGCCGCACCTGCCGGGTGCTGCGGGCGTCCGGACGCGGGCCGCGCGGGGCGGGCGGTTCGTCGTCGACAGTCGTTAACGATATATCGCTGATGCATCGCTGTCAACGCCTCGCCTCGTGGTCCCCGGCGAGCCAGACCTCACCCACGGCCCCACCCGTCCGCCGACCCGCCAGGTGACCTACGCCGTCGTACGCTGACCGGACAAGGCCCGGGCGGCGCACCACCCCCGCGTCCGCAGGGCCCCGCCGAAGGAGGCCCCGATGCCGCACGCGACCCGTCGCAGCTATCTCATGTGCCGCCCGACGTACTTCACCGTGGAGTACGCGATCAACCCGTGGATGGACACGGGACGCCCCGTCGACACGGCCCGCGCGGTCGCGCAGTGGGAGCGTCTGCGTGACGTCTACCTCGACCTCGGCCACGAGGTGCAGCTCGTCGAGCCGCTGCCCGGACTCCCCGACATGGTCTACGCGGCGAACGGCGCGACCGTCGAGGACGGCGTCGCCTACTCGGCCCGGTTCACGTACGCCCAGCGCCGGCCGGAGGCGCCCGCCTACCTCAAGTGGCTCGCCGACCACGGCTTCGTGACCCACGAGGCCGCCCGCACCAACGAGGGCGAGGGCGACCTGCTCCGCGCGGGCGACGTCGTCCTCGCCGGTCACGGGTTCCGCACGGACCGCGCGGCGCACGACGAGGCCGCCCACCTCTGGGGCCGCGAGCTGGTCAGCCTCGAGCTCGTCGACCCGCGGTTCTACCACCTCGACACGGCGCTCACGGTGCTCCGGGGCAGCGACGGCGCGGCCGACGCCGTCGACGTCGTCTACTACCCGGCTGCCTTCTCCCCCGCGGCGCAGGACGTGCTGCGGACGAGATTCCCGGACGCGCTGCTCGCCACCGACGACGACGCCGCCGTCCTGGGCCTCAACGCCGTGTCCGACGGGGTGCACGTCGTGCACACGCCCGCAGCCGAGCGCCTGGCGGCCGCCCTGCGCGAGCGCGGGTACGAGACGATCGGCGTCGACACGTCCGAGCTCCTGCTCGGCGGCGGCGGCGCCAAGTGCTGCACGCTCGAGCTGCGCCCGGCGATGGTCGACGCGTCCGCGACCACCGAGGCGGTGGCCCGATGAGCCACCTCGCGCACAACTACGACCCGCTCCCGGTCGACCTCGCCCGCGCCGACGGCGCGTGGGCATGGGACGCGGGCGGCAAGCGCTACCTCGACCTGCTCGCCGGGTACTCGGCGCTCAACTTCGGCCACCGGCACCCGGCGCTCGTCGCCGCGGCGCACCGCCAGCTCGACACGCTCACGCTGACCTCCCGGGCGTTCGGGCACGTGCTCCTCGAGCCGTGGGCCGACCGGCTCGCCGCCCTCACCGGCACCTCGATGGTGCTGCCCATGAACACGGGCGCCGAAGCCGTCGAGACCGCGATCAAGACCGCGCGCAAGTGGGGCTACGACGTCAAGGGCGTCCCCGACGGGGAGGCGACGATCGTCGTCGGGGCGGGCAACTTCCACGGCCGCACCACCACCATCGTGTCGTTCTCCACCGACGACGACGCACGGCGCGGCTTCTCCCCGTACACCCCGGGCTTCCGCGTGGTTCCGTACGGGGACGCGGCCGCCGTCGAGGACGCGATCGACGACACAACCGTCGCGGTCCTGCTCGAGCCGATCCAGGGCGAGCAGGGCGTCGTCGTACCGCCCGAGGGATTCTGGCCGCGGGTCCGCGCGGCGTGCGACGCGAACGACGTCCTCCTCGTCGCCGACGAGATCCAGTCCGGTCTCGGCCGCACGGGCACGACGCTCGCCCTCGACCTCTGGGGCGTGCGCGCCGACCTCACGACGCTCGGCAAGGCCCTCGGGGGCGGCGTCGTGCCCATCTCGGCCGTCGTCGGGCGGGCGGACGTGCTCGGCGTCCTCACCCCCGGGACGCACGGCTCGACGTTCGGCGGGAACCCGCTCGCGTGCGCCGTGTCTCTCGCCGTCCTCGACCTGCTCGAGACCGGCGAGTACCAGGAGCGCGCCAAGACGCTCGGCGAGGTCCTGCACGACGCGCTCGGCGAGCTCGTCGCGGACGGCCTGCTCGCTGCGAGCCGCGGCGTGGGCCTCTGGGCGGGCCTCGACGTGCCGGTCGGTGCGATGCCCGACGACGCCGGAGCAGGTGATGCGGCACCCGGCCGCGTGCTGTGCGAGGCGCTGCTGGCCCGGGGCGTGCTCGCGAAGGAGGCGCACGGCCGCACCGTCCGGCTCGCACCGCCCCTCGTCGTCGAGGAGGACGACCTGCGCTGGGGCCTCACGCAGCTCCGCGCCGCGCTCACCCCGCCGAGGTAGGCCCCGGGGAGGGGCACGTCGCGAAGGAGCCCGCCGCCGCGGGTCACGGGGACGTCAGGAGGCGTCGAGCTCCGCGGTCCGGTCCTCCGCCTCGGACTCCGCGCACCGCTTCGTCACGACCATGACCGGGCACTGCGCGTGGTGAAGCACGGCCTGGCTCGTGGAGCCGAGGAGCATCCCGGAGAACCCGCCTCGCCCTCGGGACCCGACGACGATGAGGTCGGCGGCCTGCGAGAACTCGACGAGCAGCTCGGCGCCGGTGCCGTCGAGGACGATCCGCCGGACCTCGAGCCCGGGACGGTCCTCGACGAGCCGCTCGACGATGCGGTCGAGATTGGCGCCCGCGTCGGCGAGGACCTGCTCGTGGTCCACGGACGCCGGGAGCCACGCCAGCACCCCGGCACCCGACGCGATGGGGACGCCGGCCACGGCGACGAGCTCGCAGTCCCACAGCTGGGCGAGGTCGGCCGCGTGCCGGAGCGCGGCCTCGGAGGTCGGCGAGCCGTCGACGCCGGCGATGATCCGCGCGGGGTGGCGCACGGCGGGGAGCTGGTCGGCCGACTCGGGGGTGCGTTCGCCGTCGGGGGTGCGGAGCGGGACGACGACCGTCGCGCACCGGGAGTGCGCCGGGAGCGCGGACGACACCGTGCCGAGGAGCCGGCCGGCGAACCCGCCTCGGCCGCGTGTCCCGACGACCGCGAGCACGTGCTCCTCGCTGAGGTCGACGAGGACGCCCGTGGCGTCACCCGCGGCGAGCGACGCGCTCACCGGGACGCCGTGGGGCTTGACGCGGGCCACGGCCTCGTCGAGGACTGCCTTGGCGCCCGCCTGGACGGCGTCGTCGTCGATCGGCACGTAGCCGCCGTCGAGCGACGCGGACGTGAGGGTCGGGAGGTAGTACGAGCACACGACGTGCAGGCTCAGCCCGGCGTCGGCGGCGTACATCGTCGCCCAGTCGAGGGCGTGCAGGCTCGGCGCCGAGCCGTCGACGCCGACCAGAACGCTCTTTGCTCGCGTCATACCCATAGCCTACCGAGTGTGGGGGTAATAGACGAGCGCCCCGGCTGCCGTGGGGCAGCCGGGGCGCTCGGTACGTTTCGCGCGTCAGCCGACGCGGATGAACGTGGGGTTCGTCTGCCACATGGCGCGGAACTGGATCGTCTTGCCCGGACGCGGGGCGTCGATGATCGTGTTGCCGCCCGCGTAGATCGCGACGTGGCCCGGGGTCCAGATGAGGTCGCCCGGCTTGGCCTCGGCGCGCGAGATGATCGTGCCCGCGTAGTGCTGGGCCGACGACGTGCGCGGGAGCGAGATGCCGATCTGCGCGTACACGTAGGAGGTGAAGCCCGAGCAGTCGAAGCCCGACGGCGTCGTGCCGCCGTAGACGTACGGGACGCCCACGTAGCGGCTGGCGATCGCGATGATCTTGGAGCCGTTGGCCGAGGACGGGATCGAGGCGCTGGAGCTCGAGCTGGACGACGAGGTGCTCGTGTCCGAGGAGCTGCTGGAGTCGTCCGTCGACGTGAGGGCCGTGCGGACCTCGGAGCGGCTCGCGGCCTGGACGGTGCGGTGGACGACGGGCTCGGGGGCCGGCGTGACCTTCACCGACGCGGCGTCGGCGGTCCACTTGACGTGCTTCGTGACCGTGACCGTCTTGGACGTCTGCAGCTCGGCCTTCGCGGCCGCGGTGAGAGCGTCGAGGTCGACGGTGCTGAGCTTGCCCGAGTTGTCGGTGTGCGTCGTGGCCGCCTGCGCGGCGGGCCCGCCGAGCATCGAGACCAGGAGGCCTGACGACGCGGCGACGACGGCGGTGCGGCGACCCACGGTGGAGAGGCTGCCGGTCGCGGCGCTCGCCAGGGTTGCCAAGGGGGTTACAGGGCGACGCGCCGCACGGTGGCGGGCGCGAGCGGTACTGGTGCTCACTCGGTGGTCTCCTTTGACGCCTACGAGGTCAGCTGTCGGGTTCGGGTGGGAGAAGCACCCGGCCTCCGGCACCTTGCGGTACCTCGGGCTTCACCCCAAGGAAGTCGTTTCCGACTCCCGATCGTGGGTCCCCCGTCCCTGTCATCCACGTTCGCTGGGACCCCCACGGAGCGACAGGGCTCGGCGCTCTCCGTGAGGGCTCCGACGACGGTTGCCGCCGGAACTGCCCCTGAACGTACACGACCCCGCGGCGAATGTCACGCCCCGGTCACGACGTAAGTGAGGGGCTCGTCCGAACTGGTACGGAGGTCCCAGCGCGGGGCTTGCGACGGGTCAGCCGGCGGCGACGAAGACGTGTCGCGAGACCTCGTCCGCGAGGGCCAGCGGCTTCTCCGCGTCACCACCCCGGACCGACAGCATCCCGCCGTCCCACTGCGCCTCGACGCGCGCGCCGGGGACGATCCCGGCCTCGGCCAGGCGCGCGAGGAGCTCGACGTCGGGCTGCAGGGGCTCGCCCAGCCGCCGCACGTCGGCGTGGACCGTCTCGGCGGTCCCCTGTGCCGGGCGGGCGACGTCGAGCAGCGGGACGACGCCCTCGAGGAAGTCCTCGTGCGTCGGCTCCTCGCCCAGCTCGGACAGGCCCGGGATCGGGTTCCCGTACGGCGAGAAGTGCGGGTGACCCAGGAGCTCGGCGAGGCGCTTCTCGACGCGGTCGCTCATGACGTGCTCCCAGCGGCACGCCTCCTCGTGGACGTACTCCCAGTCGAGGCCGACGACGTCCGTCAGCAGGCGCTCCGCGAGGCGGTGCTTGCGCATGACCCGCATGGCCTTGGTGTAGCCCTGCTCGGTGAGCTCGAGGTGGCGGTCACCGGTCACGACCACGAGGTCGTCGCGCTCCATCCGGGCGACGGTCTGGGAGACGGTCGGGCCCGAGTGCCCCAGCCGCTCCGCGATCCGGGCACGCAGCGGGACGATCCCCTCCTCGACGAGCTCGTAGATCGTCTTGAGGTACATCTCGGTGGTGTCGATGAGATCGCTCACTGCTGCTCCCTGAAGCGTCGGTGGGCCCCAGTCTAGGGCGGCCCACCCACCGGAATCCGGTACGGGCCGACGGGGCCGCTCCCCTACCCTGGACGCGTGGCCACGACCCCCGCTGACATCCGCATCCCCACCGACCTGCTGCCTGCGGACGGCCGCTTCGGTGCCGGACCGAGCAAGGTGCGCGACGCGCAGGTGAGCGCGCTCGCCGCGGCGGCCCGGACGCCGCTCGGGACGTCGCACCGACAGGAGCCGGTGCGCTCGCTCGTCCGCCGGGTCCGCACAGGCCTCGCGGACCTGTTCTCGCTGCCTGACGGCTACGAGGTCGCGCTCGGCAACGGCGGGTCGACGGCGTTCTGGGACGTGGCGACGTTCTGCCTCGTCCGGTCGAGGGCGCAGCACGCGGCGTTCGGGGAGTTCGGGGCCAAGTTCGCGACGGCGACGTCGCGCGCTCCGTTCCTCGAGACGTCGACCGTCGTCGAGGCACCCGCGGGCACGGTCGCGCACTGCCGCCCCGAGGACGGGGTCGACGTCTACGCGTTCCCGCACAACGAGACGTCGACGGGCGCGGTGAGCCCCGTCGAGCGCGTCGCCGGGTCGCAAGCGGCCGGGGCCCTCACCGTCGTCGACGGGACGTCGGCCGCGGGCGGTCTCGGCGTGGACGTCGCCCAGACCGACGCGTACTACTTCGCGCCGCAGAAGTCGTTCGGCTCGGACGGCGGCCTGTGGCTCGCCCTGCTGTCGCCCGACGCCGTCGAGCGGGCCGCGCAGCTCGAGGCCGAGCGTTGGGTGCCCGAGTTCCTCTCGCTCACCACCGCGCTGACGAACTCGCGCCAGGACCAGACCCTCAACACCCCCGCGATCGCGACGCTCCTCCTCATGGCCGAGCAGATCGAGTGGATGCTCGAGCAGGGCGGCCTGGAGTGGACGACGGCGCGCACCGCGGCCTCGGCCGCCCACCTGTACGGCTGGGCCGAGTCGCGGCCGTGGGCGACGCCCTTCGTGACGGACCCCGCGGAGCGTTCGAACGTCGTCGGGACCGTCGACCTCGACGACGCCGTGCCCGCCGCCGACGTCCTCGCCGCCTTGCGCGCGAACGGCGTCGTCGACGCCTTCGCCTACCGCAAGCTCGGCCGCAACCAGCTCCGCGTCGCAATGTTCCCCGCGATCGAGCCCGACGACGTCGCGGCGCTGACCGCGTGCGTCGACTTCGTGGTCGAGCAGCTGGGCTGACGAAGGTTCGTCAGCGGCCGAGGACGGCGCGGAACGTCGCGCGGAGCTCGCGCACGTAGACCTGCGGCTGCTCCCACGCCGGGAAGTGACCGCCCCGCTCGGGCGTGCCCCAGTAGCGCAGGTCCGCGAAGCGGCGCTCGGCCCACCGCCGGGACGGGCGCGGGTTGTCCCGGAAGATCGCCGCGCCCACGGGGACCCGGACGACCTCGTCGGGCCGCGGCGGCGTCGTCATCCACCGCTCGACGGTCCGGATGCTCTCGGCGTAGAGCCGCGTCGACGAGGTCGCGGTGCCGGTGAGCCAGTAGAGCGTCACGTCGTCGAGCACCTGGTCGCGGCTGAGCACGGCGAACGGGTCGCCGTCGTGGTCCGACCACGCCGCGACCTTCTCGAAGATCCACGCGGCCAGCCCGGTCGGCGAGTCGGACAGCCCGTACCCGAGCGTCTGCGGGCGCGACGCGTGGACGGCCGAGTACGCCGACCCCTCGGCCCCGGCCTCGCGCGCAGCGAGGTCCGCCCGCTCCGCCTCCGTGAGGTGGGGCGACGTGAGGTCCGGGGCGACGAGCGGCGGCGTGAGGTGGAGCCCGACGACGTGCGCCCGGTCCTGCAGGCCGAGGAGCGTGCTGATGCTCGTCCCCCAGTCGCCGCCCGCGGCGCCGTACCGGTCGTAGCCGAGCCCGGCCATGAGCGTGGCCCACGCGCGCGCGATCCGTCCGATCCCCCAGCCCGGCACCCGCGGCCGGTCGCTGAACCCGTAGCCCGGGAGCGAGGGCACCACGACGTGGAAGGCGGGCGCGTCGTCGGGCGGCTGGGTGAGGGGCTCGACGACGTCGAGGAACTCGAGGAACGAGCCGGGCCAGCCGTGCGTGACGATGAGAGGCGTCGCGTCGGGGCGCGGCGAGCGGACGTGCACGAAGTGGACGTGGAGACCGTCGATCTCGGCCCGGTACTGCTCGAACCCGGCGAGCCGTCGCTCGAGCCGGCGCCAGCTGTAGCCGTCGGCCCAGTACCGCGCCAGGTCGTGCATCACGTCGAGCGGGACTCCTTGAGCCCCGCCGGCGACGGTCTCCGCGTCCGGCCAGCGCGTCGCGCGCACCCGGCGGCGGAGCTCGTCGAGCTCCGCGTCGGGCACGTGGACCTCGAACGGGACGACGCGCACGGTCCCACCATGGACCGGGACTCCGACGAGCACACACCGCGGGTAACGCTCAGGCGGCCGCGGACCGCGCCTGCGTGTCCTGCTCGTCGAGCTCCCGAGCGGCCTCCTCGCGCGCCGCGCGGGCGGCGGGCACGGGGACCGCCGCGCCGTCGTCGGCATCCAGGTAGCGCACCACGAGGTGAGGGCGGGTCGTGACCCGGTACCGGACCTGCACGTGCCAGTGGCGCAGGACCCAGATCCCCGCGCCCACGGACACGAGCAGCGCCGTCACCGAGCCGATACCGATCGACCAGCGCGCGCCGAACTGCTCGCCGATCCAGCCGACGATCG
This sequence comes from Luteimicrobium sp. NPDC057192, assembly GCF_042670205.1. Taxonomy (NCBI): domain Bacteria; kingdom Bacillati; phylum Actinomycetota; class Actinomycetes; order Micrococcales; genus Luteimicrobium; species Luteimicrobium sp. NPDC057192. The sequence continues at coordinate 16,521 of NZ_JBHUWD010000035.1, forward strand.
GCGACCCGATGGGCGTCGCGCCCTGGAAGACCATCATGTAGAGCGACATGACGCGCCCGCGCATCTCGGGCTCGGTCGACATCTGGATGGTCGCGTTCGCGGCCGTCATCATCGTCAGGCTCGCGAGCCCGACGGGGATGCAGAGCACCGCGAAGCTCGCGTACGTCGGCGCGAGCGCGAGCGCCGCCGTCGCGAGGCCGAAGCCGAACGCCGCACCGACGACGAGCCGCACGCGCGGCCGCTCGCGCCGGGCCGCGAGGAGGGCGCCCGCGAGCGACCCGATCGCGAGGATCGAGCCGAGGATGCCGTACTCCCCCGCGCCCTTGTCGAAGACGGTGCGGGCCATCGTCGCCGAGGTCAGCTGGAAGTTCAGCCCGAACATCGACACCACGCCGACGACGATCATGATCACGACGATGTCCGTGCGCCCCCGCACGTACCGGAAGCCCTCCCGGACCTGCCCCTTGCGCCGCTTGGCGACCGGCATGGGCCGCAGCTCACGGGTGCGCATCTGGGTGAGCGCGAAGATCGTCGCGGCGAACGAGACGCCGTTGATGATGAACACCCAGCCGGGACCGACCGCCGCGATGAGCAGGCCGCCGACGCCGGGACCGATCAGCCGCGCCGCGTTGAACGACGCGCTGTTGAGGCCGACGGCGTTCGACAGCTTGTCGGCGGGGACGAGCTGAGCGACGAACGTCTGGCGGACCGGGGCGTCGATCGTGGCGACGACGCCGAGCGCGAACGCGAACGCGTACACGTGCCACAGCTCGACCGTGCCCGTGAGCACGAGCGCGCCCAGGCCGAACGCGAGCAGGCCCTGCGACGCCTGCGTGAACGCCAGCAGCCGGCGACGGTCGAACCGGTCGGCGAGGAGGCCACCGAGCGGCGCGAAGAGCAGGAAGGGCAGGAACTGGAGCGCCGTCACGACACCGACGGCGAAGCTCGAGTTGTGCGAGAGGACCGTGAGGACCAGCCAGTCCTGGGCGACACGCTGCATCCACGTGCCCACGTTGGCGACGAGCGCGCCCGAGAACCACAGCCGGTAGTTGAAGTAGCGCAGCGAGGAGAAGGTGCTCACCGAGCGGCCACCTCCAGGAGGATCTCGGCGGCCTGGTGGAGCGTCTCGCGCTGTGCCGGCGTGAGCTCGTCGAGCTGGACCGCGAGCCAGGCGTCCCGGCGGCGGCGCGTCTCGACGATCTCCCGGTGCCCGTCGTCGGTGAGCTCGACGACGACCTGGCGGCCGTCGTCGGGGTTTCCGCTCTTGCGGACGAACCCGCGCTCGACCAGCGCGTTGACCGTGCGCGTCATCGACGGCGGCTTCACGCGCTCGTGGTCGGCGAGCGCGCCGGGCGTCATGCCACCGTGCTTGCAGAGGGTGGTGAGGACGGCGTGCTGGCCCTCGGTGATGTCGGCGGTCGCGCGCTGCTGCTTGAGGCGTCGGGTCACGCGAAAAAGAGCCACGCGCAGCTCGGCTGCGGGGCTCTCGGGGAGGGTCTGCGTCGACGCCGTCGCGGCGGTCGGGGCATGGGGTTCAGGTTCGGGCACGCTCTTTACCCTACGCTCATTACCCTTGCTAATCAAATCGTTCCGACGGTCAGACGTCTCTGTTCTCCGGCCCGAGGGGAGCTCAGCAAGGCTGCGTGGCCTGCCGGCTCGGCGACAGCACCACGCCGACCATGCGCCCAGCCCCCGCCCGACGCCGAAACGGGTGACCAACCGCATGCTCGGCGCGACGAGGGGGGCGCAACCGCATGCTCGCGCCGACCACCCGACCCGCGACCACCCGACCACAACGCGCCCGCCCGACGGCAGCCGCACGGCGACTGACGACAGGGCCGGTCAGGGCACGTACGCGACCGTGACCCGACCTTCCCCGCTGACGGTGAGCGCACCGGCGGCGTCGGGCACGAAGACGGACTCCCCGGCGGCGAGCGTGCACGACTCGAGACCGGCGCCGGTGCGCAGCCGCAGCACCCCGCCGAGCGCGAGCACGACGCGCGGTCCTTCGGCCGGGAGGGCGAGCTCGCCGTCGACGGGCAGCACGTCGCCGACGACGAGCCCGAACTCGCGGATGGGCACGCGGTAGGTGGTGAGCCCGCGGGCGAGGCGGGTCGTCACGGGACGGGGCGGTGGGGCGGGGACGAAGTCGGAGCACTCGAGGAGGGCGTCGACGTCGACGCGCTTGTGGGTGAGCCCGGCGCGCAGGACGTTGTCCGACGACGCCATGATCTCGACGCCGGCCCCGCGGACGTAGGCGTGGACCTGACCGGGAGCGAGGAAGACGGCTTCGCCGGGTTCGAGCGCGAAGACGTTGAGCAGGTAGGACGCGAGCACGCCGGGGTCGCCGGGGTACTGCTCGCCGAGGCGGAGCGCGACGGCGTCGGCGCGGGCCCGGAAGGCGGACCCGGCGCCGACGCGGGCGCGGACGGCGGCGAGGGTGCGGTCGAGGTCGCGGACGACGTCGTCGGCGGTGCGGGCGTGGACGGCGAGCTCGAACGCGCGGCGGACGGCGTCGGCGCTGCGGCCGTGCCCGAGGGCGGCGCGCATGCGGTCGACGAGCGCCCCGTCGAGGCCGTCGAGCAGCCCGAGCGTCTGCCGGGGGCGGCGGAAGCCGGCGAGCCCCTCGAACGGGGTGAGGGCGACGATCATCTCGGGCTTGTGCTGGTCGTCGCGGAAGGACCGCTCGGGGGCGCCGAGCGGCACCCCGGCGGCGTTCTCCCGGTTGAAGCCGGCGCGGGCGAGGTGCGGGCGCGGGTGGACCTGCAGGGAGAGGGCGCGCTCGGCGGCGAGCACCTTGAGCAGGTACGGCAGCCGCGGGCCGTACGTGTCCTGGACGCGACGGCCGAGGGTCGCGACGGGGTCCGCGCGGACGAGGTCGACGAGGCTGGTCGCGCTGCCGTCGTGCACGGTGCGTGACGGCGCCACGGGATGCGCGCCCAGCCACAGCTCGGCGGCTGGTGCGCCGTCGACGTCCTGGCCGAGGAGCTGCTGGATGACGTGGGTCGAGCCCCAGTCGTACGGCTGGACCGTGTTCTGGAGGGCGTAGAAGCTGTGCATCGTCGCGCGCGCCTGGTCAGGCGTTGAGGAGCTCCCGGATCGGTCCGAGCGCGAAGTACACGATGAACGCGGCCCCGGCGATCCACATCAGGGGGTGGATCTTGCGCGCCTTGCCGACCGCGATCTGCAGGACCACGTAGGCGACGAACCCGGCGCCCATGCCCGTGGTGATCGAGTACGTGAACGGCATGAGGACGATCGTGAGGAAGGCCGGGATCGCGACCTCCCAGTGCTTCCAGTCGATGCCGGAGACCTGGGTCATCATGAGGAAGCCGACGACGACGAGCGCGGGCGTCGCCGCCTCGTAGGGCACCATCGCGACGAGCGGCGCGAGGAACGTGGCGAGCAGGAACGCGATTCCGGTCGTGACGCTCGCGAGACCGGTGCGGGCGCCGTCGCCGACGCCCGTGGTGGACTCCACGTAGGCGGTGTTCGACGACACCGACCCGACACCACCGGCGACCGCGGCGACGGAGTCGACGACGAGGATCTTCTTGGTGCCGATGGGGTCGCCCTGGGCGTCGAGGAGCTTGGCCTCGGACCCGACGGCGACCATCGTGCCCATGGTGTCGAAGAAGTCCGCGAGGACGAGCGAGAACACCAGCAGGACGACGGTGAGGATGCCGAGCTCGCGGAACCCGCCGGTGAGCGAGAAGTGGCCGACGATCGAGAAGTCGGGCACCGCGACGATCTTGTCCGGCCACTCGGGCACGTCGAGCGACCAGCCGCGGGGGTTCTTGTCGCTCTGGGCCCCGATCGCGAACGCGGCCTGCAGGAGCGCCGCGGCGACGGTCATCACGATGATCGAGATGAGGATGGCGCCGCGGACCTTGCGGACCATGAGGACGAGCGTGAGCAGCAACCCCACCACGAACACCAGCGACGGCCAGCCGGCGAGCGACCCGCCGATCCCGAGCTGGAGCGGGGTGCCGCTCCCCGGCCGGACGAACCCGGAGTCGAAGAAGCCGAGGAGCGCGATGAACAGGCCGATGCCGACGCTGATCGCGACCTTGAGCTCACGGGGCACGGCCCGGAACATCGCGGTCCGGAAGCCGGTGAGGACGAGGATCAGCATGACGATGCCCTCGAGCACCACGAGGCCCATCGCGTCGGCCCACGTCATCCCGGGCTGCGCGGCGATGGAGAACGCGACGACCGCGTTGAGGCCGAGGCCGGTCGCGATCGAGAGGGGGAAGTTCGCGACGGCGCCCATGAGGATCGACATGGCGCCCGCGACGAGCGCGGTGGTCGCGGCGATCGTGGCGCGGCCGTCGGCTCCGCCGAGGAATGCGCCGGTGCCGTCCTTCCCGCCGAGGATGAGGGGGTTCAGCGCGATGATGTAGCACATCGAGAAGAAGGTGACGAGGCCACCTCGGATCTCGGTGCCGATCGTCGAGCCGCGCTCGCTGATCTTGAAGAACCGGTCGACGGCGGAGCGCTGCGCGGCAGGGGCGGCGGACGTCATGGGAGCATCGTGCCAGATTCCGGCGGCTGTTCGGCGCCGTCGGACGTGGCGGCCGAGCGGCTCAGAACGCCCCGTCGCCCCGGAGGACGGCCTTGGCGGTGCGCGCGAGGATCACGAGGTCACCGAACAGGGTCCAGTTCTCGACGTAGTAGACGTCGAGACGCACGCTCTGCTCCCACGAGAGCTCCGACCGGCCGCTCGTCTGCCACAGCCCCGTCATGCCTGGCTTGACGAGGAGCCGACGACGGACGTCGCTCTGGTACTCGGACACCTCGCCCGGGAGGGGAGGTCGCGGGCCGACGAGGCTCATGTCGCCACGGAGCACGTTGAGGAGCTGCGGGAGCTCGTCGATCGAGTAGCGGCGCAGGACGTGGCCGATCCGGGTCACGCGCGGGTCGTCCCGGATTTTGAAGAGCGGGCCGGCGGCCTCGTTGAGGTCGGCGAGCGCGTGGACCTCGGCCTCGGCCCCGTCGCGCATCGAGCGGAACTTGTACATCGGGAACAGCGTCCCGTTGCGCCCGACGCGCTGCTGGGAGAAGAGGACCGGGCCGCGGCTCGTGACCTTGACCGCGACGGCGGCCACGACGAGCAAGGGACTCAGGAGCAGCGTGAGGACGAACGCCCCGAACCAGTCGGTGAAGGCCTTGAGCCAGTAGCGGCCGCCCGTGAACCGGGGAGCCTCGACGTGCACGAGCGCCGCGTTCTCCGCGGGCGTGATCGCGATGCGGGGCCCCGCGACGTCCGCGAGCGCCGCGGTGAGCATGAGGTCGACGCCGGAGGGCTCGAGCTCCCAGCCGAGGCGGCGGACGACGTCCTTGGTGAGGGCGCCGGAGCCGGTCACGGCGACGGTGTCGACGCCGATGGCGCCGGCGATCTCGGCGGCGCCGAAGACGTCGCCGAGGACCGGCACGCCCTGGACGTCCGGGCCGTCGCCGAGCTCGGCGACGGGTACGCACGCGCCCACGACCCGGTAGCCGGAGTCGCGGCGGTTGTTGAGGTCGGCCACGAGGTCCTCGACGTGCGAGCGGTGCCCGATGGCGAGCACCGTCGACATGCACAGGCCCTCGTCGCGCCGGCGGTGCAGCCACTGCCGCCAGGCGTAGCGGCCGAGGAGCAGCGTGACGAGCCCGAGCGGGGCGGCGACCGCGATGTACCCGCGGGCGCCGTACTCGCGGGCGACGAACGCCACGATCGCGAGCGCCGCGAAGACGCGCCAGGTCGCGCCGAACACGCGCTGGTACTCGGTCGATCCCGCACCCATCACCTTGATGTCGCGCGACTTGGTGTAGGCCAGGAAGGCGAACCAGACGACGGCGATCGCGACGGCCCGTACCGGGTCGTGCCACGTGAGCCCGGCGTCCCCACGGCGCGCGGCGATGCCCCGCCAGTGCACGACGTAGCCGATGACGACCGAGAGGAGGATCGCGGCCGCGTCGGTGGCGAGGACACGGCGACGGAACGAGGCGTACCAGCGCGACCGGTCGACGTCCGCGCGCGCCGCCCGGACGCGGGCACGCCGACGAGCCTCGGAGGCTCGGGGTGGGGCTCCGCGGAAGCGATCGGCGACGATGCCCGCCACGTTGTTCCTTCCGCTCGCGCGAGTCGTTCGTGCGGCACCGGGAGGGGCGCCGCGACCGCCTTCAGGTCTGCGGCGCCACGCTCGTGCGGGCGGCTCGTCGGACCGAGAGAAGGACCTGCTAAGACGTGAGGAGAATACAGTCCGCGCGATACCTGCCAACGTCGTCATACGCGTCTTTCACCCGGATGAACTGGACGAGTGTCCAACATGTGCCCCGAGGGGCCCCCGCGCAGGTCGCAGCGCCACGGTGCTGGGCTACCCTCGAGGCGTGCCCTCCCTGAAGGACGTCGTGCTCCACCCCGACCGCCGCCGGGCCGAACCGCCCGCCGAGCGGGTCGACCTGCGACCCCCGATCTGGCTCGGCATCGCCGCCTGGGGGATCGCCCTCGTCGTCGCCGTGGCGCTCGAGGCGACGGGCACCGTCACGGGCGGGCGGTTCGTCGCGACGGCGTGCGCCGGCCTCGCCCTGGGCGGGGTCGGGCTGTGGTGGGAGCACCGCAACCGCACCCGCTACCAGGGCTGACGAGCGGACGTCGTCCCGGCTCCCTTGTCGACGACCCAGCCGACGCGCTAGCGTGACGGCGCCTGCATGACCCGCGGAGCGGCTGGTCATTCGCGCATCCCGAGGCCCGCGCCTCGCCACCGTCGGCGAGACGAGCGCGAGCCTCCCGGCATCCGCGAAGGAACGCTCCGATGAGACCCACCCGACCCCGCTCCACCCTGCCCGCGGCGCTCGCCGCCGTCGCGACCGTCGCCGCCCTCGCCGCAGGCGTCGCACCGGCGTCCGCGCACGCGAGCCCCTCCCCGCGGCCCACCCCGACGAGCGTCCCCGGCACGGCGCTCCCGTCGCTCGGCACCGCCCAGCAGCGGGGGGCCACCGGCGACGTCGGGGCGCGCGTCCCCTTCACCGAGTACGAGGCCGAGGACGCCACCACGGACGGCACCGTCGTCGGGCCCTCCCGCGCGTACACGCAGCTCGCGTCGGAGGCGTCGGGCCGTGAGGCCGTGCGCCTGCGTGCCGGGCAGCACCTCGACGTGGTCCTCGCCGCACCCGCGAACGCCGTCGACGTGCGGTACTCCGTGCCCGACGGGACCGACACGACGCTCGCCCTGACCGCGACCGACCCCGCCGGGCGCGCCACCGCCCTCCCCCCGCTCGCTCTCACGTCGCGCTACTCCTGGGCGTACGGGAACTACCCGTTCACCAACGACCCGGCCGACGGCGGCGCGCACCACTTCTTCGACGACGCCCGCACGCTCCTCGGCACGACGCTCCCCGCGGGCACGACGGTCCGGTTCACGGCGCACGCCGACGGGACCGTCCTCGACCTCGCCGACCTCGAGGTCGCGACGCGCACGGCCGCGCCCCGCGGCTCCGTCGACGCCACGGCGTTCGGCGCGGACCCCACCGGGACCACGGACTCGGGCGAGGCGCTGCAGGCGGCGATCGACGCGGCGTCGTCCGCGGGGAAGACCCTGTACGTGCCGGCCGGGACCTACCGGGTGAACCGGCAGCTCGTGGTCGACGACGTGACCGTCGTGGGCGCGGGCGCCTGGTACACGACCCTCACCGGCGACAAGGTGGGGGTGTTCGGCAAGGGCGCGCCCGGATCGACGGGCGTGCACCTGTCGGGCTTCGCGATCGAGGGGACGACGGTCGTGCGCAACGACCAGACCACGGACTCCGGGCTCGGTGGCGTGATCGGCGGCGGGTCCACGATCACCGACCTGTGGATCGAGCACACCAAGGTCGGCGCGTGGCTCGACGGACCCTCGGACGGGCTCACGCTGTCCCGGCTGCGGATCCAGAACACCTGGGCCGACGGCATCAACCTGCACGACGGCGTCGCGCACACCACCGTGTCGGACACGTTCGTGCGGAACACGGGTGACGACGGGATGGCCATGTGGTCGGACCGCGACGCCGACCACGACAACGCGTTCACGCGCGACACCGTCGTGCTGCCGATCCTCGCCAACGCGTACGCCGTCTACGGCGGCCACGACAACGCCGTGACCCGCTCCGTCGCCGCGGACACCGTGACGCACGGGGGCGGCGTGCACGTGGGCAACCGGTTCGGGGCCGTCCCCCTGGCGGGCACCACGACCGTCACCGACGACGTCCTGCTCCGCACGGGATCGCTCAACCCCGACGAACCCGTCCAGGACGGCGCGTTCTGGCTGTGGGCGGCCGACGCCCCGATCACGGGACGGGTCGTCGCGCACGGCCTGACGATCCTCGACTCGTCGTACGCGGCGATCCAGGTGCACGGGTCGTCGGTCGCGGGGCTCGACGTCTCGGACGTGCGGATCGACCGCGCCGGGACCTTCGCGGTCCAGCTCGAGGCAGCCGGGTCCGGCACGTTCCGGGACGTCGTCGCGACGCACCTCGGGGCCTCGACGCAGGGCCGCCCGTTCGGCGTGCTCGACGACGGCAGCGGCTTCGCCCTGACCCGGCAGGGTCGCACCACCGGCTGGAACGGGACCACCCGGACCCTCCCCGCGCTCGGCCAGCTCGAGCTGGCCGAGGCGACCGGCGTGGACTTCGGCTTCCAGGAGCTCGGCACCACCACGGCACGCACGCTCACGATCCACAACCCCGGCCCGCGAGCGGTGACCGTCGAGCAGGTGCGTCCGCCGGCCGGGTTCACGCTCACGCGTGGCTGCACCACGGTCGCCGCGGGCGCGTCGTGCACGCTCGAGCTCGCGTTCAGCCCGACGGCGTCCGCGAACTACTCGGGGCTCGTGACGATCGACTCGACCTCGCCGGCCGGGCCGTACGTCGTCATGCTGACGGGCGTCGGGTTCGACCCCGACGGCAACCTCGCGCTCGGCCGGAGCATCACGTCGAGCTCGCAGGCCAGCGGGTTCGGTCCCGCCAACGCCGTCGACGGCAACCCCGCCACGTACTTCGAGAGCCTCGACGGCGCCGGCTACCCCCAGACCGTCACGCTCGACCTCGGCGAGACGTTCTCCGTCGACCGCATCGTCCTGCGGCTCCCCCCGGGCTGGGGCGCGCGCACGCAGAACATCGGGATCGAGGCCGACGGCGCTCCGCTCGTCCCGGCCACCGACTACACCCTCGACCCCGCCGTCGACGACAACGCGGTGACGATCACGTTCCCCGCGACGGACCTGCGGACACTGACCTTCACCCTGAGCGGGAACACGGGCTGGCCGCCCGCGTCGCAGCTCTCGGAGATCGAGGTCTACGCCCACTGACGGCCGTTCGCCGGCGGTGGCGCTCGTCCGAGGACGAGCGTCACCGCCGGCGGTCAGTCCCAGGCGGTCTCGGCGACGAGCGCGTCCGCGGCGGACGGGTCCGCGAGCGCGGCCGCGAGCGCGTGCCGCAGCGTCCAGTCCCCCGCGGCCAGCGCGAGGCCGCGCGCCAGCCCGTCCGTCGTGGTCGCGTGCACGACGACGTCCGGTGCGTCTCCCGGACCGTCCGCCCTCCGCGTCACCCACCACGGGACCCGGTGGCCGGCCACGACCAGGTGCTCGTGCCGGACCGCCACGACGGCCAGCCCGGGGACGAGCGCGGCCACCGAAGCGGGAAGGTCCCACGGCCGACCGTCCCCGGACCCGGCACGCACCTCGCCGTCGGCGGCGGGGGCCTCGCGGTCGGGGGCGACGTCGTCGGGCTGCAGGTCGAGGTCGAGCGCGTCCGCGACGGCCCCGGCCTCGTCCGGGGACGCCGGCACCACGGGTCCGAGCACGGCGGCGTGCGGCCCGGACCCGACCCGCACGTCCGCCGGCTCGACGACGCGCGCCCGCGGACGGCCGGCGTCGTCGAGCACGAGCGCGAGGACCCGGTCCGGCGGAGGGTCCCAGACGGCACCGCCCGACGCGGCCGACCTGACGGCCCGCCACAAGGCCGCGGCGTCGGCGAGAGGCACCTCGTCGTCGGGCGCACGGTCGGCCACGCGGTCGAGGACGTCGCCGAGCGCGTCGACGTCGAGCTCGGCGAGGCTCCTGACCGCGCCGAGCGCCTCGGCGACCCGCGGGTCGGCGAGGGCGTCGTCGAGCCCGGCGACGTCCGGGGCGGTCGCGTCGAGCCCGGGCACGAACGGCACGTGCGCGGCCGCCGCGACGGCCGCCGGGACGGTGAACGGCGCACCGAGCCGCGCGCGGACCCAGCCGGCCAGGTGCGACGGCTCGCCCAAGGGGCGCGCCAGCAGCGCAGCCCGCAGCCGGGGGTCGGCGAGGACGTGCCGCACGACCTCGGCGGTCGCGTCGTCGGGCACGGCGTCGAGCGGCACCACGACGTCGAGCTCGTCGACGAGCGTCCCTCCGCCCACGCGGTCGGCGAGCGTCTCGAGGTGGTCGAGGACGTCGTCGCCGAGCAGGTCGTCGAGGCCGTCGGGCAGGGTGGCGTCCTCGCCCGCCGAGGGCAGGACGACGTCCCGCAGGACCACGACGTCGAGGTCGGCGTGCGCACCGAGCGCGACGGCGTCCGCGGCGAGGTCGGCGGTGCCGGCGCCCGCCGCGGGGAGCAGCGCGCCGACGTCGAGGAGGTCGAGGTCGAGCACGTCGGCGGCCCACGTCCCGGGGACGGCGAGGTCGCCCGCGGGCTGCGACGCGGCGGGCTCGCCCGTCTCGCGGTCGAGCGCGGGCAGCAGCACCGCCGCGAGGGAGCGCGGGAGCGTCGCCGCCGGATGGGCCCGGCGGACCGCACCGACCACCGCCAGCACGTGCGCCGCGGCGTCGTCGTCGGGCTCGTCCGTGTCGTCGGCGGCGCGCAGGATCGCGGCCCTGACGGCCGGGAGGTCGAGGACCGCGGGGTCGTCGGGCGCGAGGGCGCCGAGGTCGTGGAGCACGGGGTGCGCGGCGTCGGGGTGGACGGCCGGTACGCCCCAGGCCCGGAACGCGTCGAGCACCGCGTCGGGCGCCGCCCCGGCGACGACGCCGCGCGCCCCGCGGACGGTGACCGCCACCGCGCCCGGGGCGTCGGCCGCCGGGACGACGGGCACGGGCAGCGCGGCGAGCGCCTCGCGCACGCCGGGGTCGGTCGCGTACGGGGCGAGCGCGGCGAGCGCCTTTCCCCACCCACCGGGTGGCAGGCCGGGCGCGAGGTCCTCGACGACGTCCGCGAGGGGCCGCACGGACACCCCGAGCAGGCGGGCAGCCGCCCGCGCGGACGGAGGCAGGACGACGAGGCCGTGCAGCGCGGGACGCAGCGCGTCGACGACGACGCCGTCGGCCCCGACGGGTCCCTGGATCGCGACCGCCTCGCGGGCGGGCGTCCCGTCGAACAGCGGCGCGTCACGCAGCGCCTCGATCGCGGCCTCCTGCACGACGGCGTCGACCCACCCGGCGGGGACGCCGCCGGGCACGAGCGAGAGCGCGGCGCGCGGACGGTCCCGTGCGACCTCCGCGACGGTGCGTGCGAAGAGCGCCCCCGCCTCGCGCGCCACGTGCTCCGCGAGAGGGCCCTCGACCACGTGCCGCCGGGTCGCGTCGAGCGGGAGCGTCGCGACCAGCACACCGGGCAGCGACGTGCGGTCGGCGGTCGGCGTGGGCGCGTGCACGACGCCGGGCGCGACCTCGCCCGGGGCGGTGTCGTCGACGGGTAGCGCCCAGGTCACGCTCCAGCCGGTGCGGTCGCGCTCCTCGACGGGACGGTCCGCGAGGAGCTCGGTGGGGACTGCGCCGTGCGCTGTCGCGACCCGCCACCCACGCGCCGGCGAGAACGTGTCCCGGTCGAGGACGCGCGCCGCCGCACCCGCCTCGACGTGCACGACGTCGAGGGCGCCGAGCGCGAGCAGGAGCGCGGCGTCGAGGCCGTCGAGCTGACGCCGGGCTGCGGTCACGGCGTCGTCGTCGCGCAACGCAAGCACGACGGCCGTGGTCCGGCCCGTCGACGGCAGGACGGGGGCGCCCACCGCGTCCGCCATCCCGTCGGCGTCGTCGGCAGGAACCGGGAACGGCAGGCGCAGGACGGGCAGCGCCTCGCCACGACCAGGCAGCCGGTCGTCCAGGCCGGCCTCGGCGAGGAGCTCGCGCGTGCGGGTCAGGGAGAACGCGACGCCGCTGACACCGTCGGACCCGGGGTCACGGGTGAGGACGACGACGTCGTCCGACACGGACCGCACCGCCGCGAACCCGACGCCGAACCGGCCGACGGCCCCCACCGGCGCCCCGCTCGCCGCGGCCGGGGGTTCGCCCGAGGTGGCGGGAGCGAGCGACTTGGTCGACGCCCGCAGGGACGCGAGCGACGCGACACCCTCGGCGGTCAGAGGCGCGCCGGTGTTCTCGGCGACCAGGTAGCCCGCCGGTCCACCCTCGCTCGCCGGCACCCCGCCGCGCGGCGGGACGACGAGCCGGAGCGTGAGCTCACCGGGCGGGTCTCCGGCCGCGGCGGCGTCGGCGGCGTTCTGCGCGAGCTCGACGACCACGCGGTCGCGGTACCACCCGCGTGCGTGATCCTCCTCGAGGTTGGCGTCCTCGCGCAGGCGCGTCGGAGAGGACTGCCAGGCCCGGACGGCGGCGTCCCGCAGGACCGCGGTGCCGAACGGGTCGGCCGGGGCGTCGCTCACGGCGCGGGCGTGGTCTCCTCGGCCGACGCCTCGGCGACGGGCCCGCCCTCCTCCGGCGACGCGGGCGCGGCCTCGACGACCGCCTCCGGCTCCTCGGGCGCGGCGGGCTCGGCGGCCGCCTCCGCAGGGGCCGCAGGCTCCTCGACGGGTGCGGGCTCGTCGGCGACCGCCGGCTCGGGCGCGGCCTCGACGTCGATGCTCAGCTCGTCGATCAGCGGGTCCGGGGCGGGCCAGTCGGTCGCGTGCTGCGGGACGTCCGTCTCGGAGTGCGCGCCGCAGCCGTGGTCGAGGCTGACGACCTTGCCGTCGTCGGGCGACCAGGCGTTCGCGCAGACGCCGAAGACCTGTCCGAGCGCTCCCTGGAGGGGCACGAGGAAGCCGCAGGACGCGCACTCGGCGTCGGCAGCCACCGCACCGGGCGCCGTCGGGCCGCGGGTGCCGCGGTACCAGCGCTCGGCGGCCTCGTCGCGGCCCTGCGGACCGAGCACGCGGACCCGCGCGAGCGCGAGCTCGTCGATCGCGACGCGGTCCTCGTCCTCGTCACCCGTCGGCGTGTAGCCGGGAACCAGGCGCGGGTCGTCGGCGAGGAACGGCAGCACGTCGCCCGTGCCGACGTCGCCCGGGCGCAGGCGCTCGGACCAGGGCAGCCAGCTCGGGGCCAGCATCGCGCCGTCGCCGGGCAGCAGCGCGACCTCGCAGACCGTGGCGGTCCGGCCGCGCGGGACGCGCGACACGCTGACCGACCAGTACCAGCCCGTGTACCCGCGCATCGTGCAGGCGAAGCGGTGCGTGGCGAACCGCTCGGCGTCGACCGTGACCCCGAGGTGCTCCCCGACGTCGGACGCGGACTCCGCGTCCTGCTGGGCCGCCGTGAGCGCGAGCTCGACGGCACCCTCGAGCACCGCGTCGTGACCGCGCGCCGCGCGGGTCGTGCGCGCCGTGCGGGTGGCGCGGGCACGGGTGGAAGGGTCCGTCGTCGCCGCCATGTCAGGCCTCGAGGTCGTCCGCGACGGCCCGGAGCACGGTCGCGACCTTGGTCGCGGCGCCCTTCTCGGGGTAGCGGCCGCGGCGCAGGCCGTTGCCGACGCTGTCGAGCAGCTTGATGAGGTCCTCGACGATGACGGCCATGTCGTCGGCGGGCTTGCGCTTCTGGATGCGCTGCGCACGCTCGACCGACGGCGCCGGCTCGAGGAGGCGGACGCCCATGGCCTGCGGGCCGCGGCGGCCGTCGGCGACGCCGAACTCGACCTTGGCGCCGGGCTTCACGTTCGCGGCGTCGGGCAGCTCGTTGGCGTGCACGAAGACCTCGCCGCCCTCGTCGGACGCGATGAAGCCGAAGCCTTTCGTGGTGTCGAACCACTTGACCTTGCCGGTGGGCACGTAGAACCTCTGCGGTGTCGTCGGGAATGCTCAGCGATCCAGCGTACCGGCCCGGGGCGACCTCGGGCCACGGAGATGTGTCCGTCCCTGGGAACACCCCGCCCGGCGCCGGTCGAGAATCCGGAATCTGCTGCCCGACGACGGCCGTGGCAGCAGATTCCGGAGTCCCCTCTCGCACGTCCCGTCAGGCGCGGACGGCGGCGGGCGCCTCCGCCGGGAGGACGTTGAGGTTGGAGCGGAACAGGTTGCCGGGGTCGACCTGGCGCTTGACCTCCTGCAGGCGCCGGAGCGTCTCGGAGGGGTACGCGTCCGAGGCCGCGGCCGCCCCGGGTTCAGCGACGAAGTTCGCGTACGCGGCGCCACCGAGGCTCAGCCCGTCCGCGGCGCGGGCGACCCAGGCGCGCGCGTCGGCAGCACCGGCACCCGCGGGGCTGACCGCCCCGACCGTCGCCATGACAGCCCGGTCGCGGTGCGCGAACGACGTACCGTCGCGCGGCACCCGCGCGATCGCACCGCCCATCGGGCGCAGGTTGAGGACGGCGACCGGGGTGGGCGCCGTCCGGACGGCGTCGATCACCGCGGCGGCAGCGTCCTCGGCGACCGTCTCCACGAACCCGGTCCGCTGCGCGGGCCACGTACCGACCTGGTTCGGTGCGAGCCCGAACAGGTCGGGGTAGGGCTGCGGTCGGACGAGGTCGACGAGCAGGGTGCCCGCGGCGCGGAACGGCGCGAGGACCGCGCCCGCGACGTCGGGCGAACCGGAGTGGCAGACCAGCGCGACCACGATCGGCGTCCCGTGCCGCTCGGCCGGCAGGAACGGCGCGGGCGGCGCCTTCATCACGTTGACCATGAGCGAGAGCTCGTCGGGCGCGGCTGCGGCCGCGGCGAGCAGCGCGCCGACCGTCGTCGGGTCCGGAGCGAACGCGAGCAGGCCGCCCGTCACCACCGTGGTCGGCGTGAGCCGGAGGTCGAGGCGCGTGACGACGCCGAAGTTCCCGCCGCCCCCACGGAGCGCCCAGAACAGGTCGGCGTTCTCGTCGTCGGACGCCCGGACGATGCTGCCGTCCGCGAGGACGACCTCGGCGCCGAGCACGTTGTCGAGCGTGAGCCCGTCCCGTCGGCTGAGGTACCCGATCCCGCCGCCGAGCGCGAGCCCGGGGACGCCGACGCTCAGCGTGTCGCCGAACCCGGTCGCGAGGCCGTGCGCCGCCGCGGCGGCGGTGTAGTCCCCCGCCGTCGTGCCCGCGGACGCGACGCCGACGCGGCGCCCCGGGTCGATCCGCGCGCCCCCGAGCAGGCGCAGGTCGAGAACGAGTCCGGCCGCCACCGTGCCGTACCGCGCGTACGCGTGGCCGCCGCCCCGGACCGCGAACGGCACGCCCGTCTCCGCGGCGGCACGCACGGCCGCGGCCACCTCCCCCGCGTCGCGAGGTCGCGCCACGAGCGCCGGCGCCGCGCCGTCTCCCGCGAAGACCACGGGCGCCACGTCCTCGAACCCGGCGCAGTCGCTCGCCAGCAGACGCCCGGCCCAGCCGCCGAGCCTGGCCCTCACGTCGTCGATCGCTGCCATCGTCCCGCCTCCCCTCGGACCCCGGGCGGGTCCGTCCGCAACAACGTTAGATAGCAAACGATTAGATATCAAGAGGTTAGCGCCCTGACGATCTGACGTCCAAAGAACCGCGGCTACGCTTCCCTCATGAGCTTCGGCGAGCACAGGGCACTCGGCATCACGCTCTGGGAGACGACCCAGACCGTGAACAGGGCCTTCGAACGCCGGCTCGACGACGCCGGCGGCAACCGCGCCGTCTGGTTCATCTTCCTGGCGCTCGCCCGCGGCTCGAACCCGACCCAGCGCGACCTCGCCCGCACCGTCGGGATCACCGACGCGACCCTCACGCACCACCTGACGTCGCTCGAGCAGCGCGGGCTCGTCACGCGCACCCGCGACGAGCACGACCGACGCGTCCTGCGCATCGCGTTCACGCTCGAAGGGCGGGCGTCGTTCGAGCGGATGCGCGTGGCCGCGGTCGAGTACGACGAGGTCCTCAAGTCCGCGCTCGGCGACGACGTGGACCTCGTGTTCGACGCGCTCAAGCGTCTCGCCGCGGTCGCGGAGGAGCCCGCGGGCTGACGCGGCCTCAGCCCGCGACGACGAGGACCAGCGAACCGTCGAACGTCGGCTGCGTGCGCAAGTGGCCGTGGCGGGCGTCCCACGCCCCGGACGCGAGGTCGTCGCCGAGGTCGCGGACGAACCGCGCGTGGACGGCGTCGTCGACGAAGCTCCACGCGGACATCGCCGCACGCACCTCGGGCTCGAGGAGGCGCTCGGGGCGTCCGTAGTACGCCTCGCCGAAGCCGTCGGTGCAGTCGAGCGGGACGGGCACACCCCGGACGACGGCGTCTCCCCCGAGCAGCGCCCCGATCGACTCGGGCGCGGGGTAGCGGCGGGCCTCGGTGGCGATCACCTCGGGCGCGTACGCGGCGAGCCAGAACCGCTCCAGCAGCGCCGGGTCGCACGTGAGCACGACGACCGGCCCGCGCGTCACGCGGCGCACCTCGCGCAGCCCGGCGGCGAGGTCGCCCCACTGGTGCACGGAGAAGGTCGTCATGGCGGCGTCGAAGGTGCGGTCGTCGAAGGGCAGGGACTCGGCCGTGGCGTCGATCGCGGGCACGAGGCCGGCCGGGCGCTGCGCGCGCATCGTGGCCGACGGCTCGACGGCCGTCACCGCCCGGTCGCGCGGCTCGTACGACCCGGCGCCCGCCCCGACGTTGAGGACCGTGCGCGCGTCGCCCAGCGCGGCGTCGACCGCCGCGGCGATCCGCGGGTCGGCGCGGCGCAGGTCCGCGTAGCCGACGCCGTGGGCCGCGTAGTCGACGTCGCCGGCCGAGCCGTCCTGGTGCGTGCGTCCACGGGACATGGCCTCACCGTAGCGGGGCGCGCGGGTCGTAGGGTCGCAGGCATGACACCCGACGTCGTCGCGCGGTACCTCGGGCGGATCGGGCTGCCACCCGCGCCGCCCGCGCCCACGCTCGAGGCGCTGCGGACGCTCCAGCTCGCGCACCTGCGCACGGTCCCGTTCGAGAACCTGGGCATCCACCTGGGCGAGCCGGTCGAGCTCGACGAGGACACGCTCGTCCGGAAGATCGTCGACCGGCGCCGCGGCGGCTTCTGCTACGAGCTCAACGGCCTGTTC
Source organism: Luteimicrobium sp. NPDC057192 (assembly GCF_042670205.1). Taxonomy (NCBI): domain Bacteria; kingdom Bacillati; phylum Actinomycetota; class Actinomycetes; order Micrococcales; genus Luteimicrobium; species Luteimicrobium sp. NPDC057192. The sequence continues at coordinate 33,735 of NZ_JBHUWD010000035.1, forward strand.
GCCGCGCTGCTGCGCGCCCTCGGGTACGACGTCGACCTGCTCGCGGCGCAGGTGTTCGGCGACGACGGACCCGGCATCCCCCTCGACCACCTCGCCCTGCGGGTGGCCCTCGACGAGCCGTGGTTGGTCGACGTGGGGTTCGGCCGCTCCCACCACCGTCCGATCGGGCTCGGCCGCCGCGAGGAGCAGCCCGACCCGGACGGCGTCTACACGGTACGCACCGCGTCCTACGGCGACCTCGACGTCCTGCGGGACGGCACGCCGCAGCTCCGCCTCGACACCCGGCCCCGGGAGCTCTCCGAGTTCGTGCCGACCTGCTGGTGGCACAGCACGTCCCCGGCGTCGCACTTCGCGCGCGGTCCGGTGTGCTCGCTGCTCCTGCCCGACGGCGGACGCGTCACGCTGACGGGCTCCACGCTCGTCCGCACCGCCGCCGACGGCAGCCGCACCACCGCGGACGTCCCGGACCCGCTCGCCGCGTACGAGGAGCTGTTCGGCATCCACCTCGACCGACCACCGTCCCCGCCGCCCGCACCGTAGACTCGATCGGATGGCCAGGCCCGACCGGAGCACCGCTCGCAGCACCGGCGCCGCGCCTGCCCGACCTACCGGCGCCCTCTCGTTCAGCGAGGCGCTGCGCGGGCGGGACGACGCGGCGCTCGTCGCGCTGCTGCGCGCCCGGCCCGACCTGGCGAGCCCCTCCCCTTCGACGATCCGTTCGCTCGCGGCCCGCGCCACGGGCCGGGCGAGCGTCGACCGCGCGCTGGCCGAGCTCGACACGTTCACGCTGCAGGTCCTCGAGGCCTTCGCCGTCCGGGGCGCGGACCCGCACGACCGCGAGGCGCACCGGCTCACCGCCGACGCCGTCGCCGGGGGGCTCGCCCCCGCGGACGACCTCCCCGCGAACGACCTGGCCGCCGCCGCGAGCGCCACGGCCGACCGCCTGGTCCTGCTCGCGCTCGTGTGGGACGCGGCGGCGCCGGGCGCGGCGCCGGACCTGCGTGCGGCGCCCGGGGTGCTCGAGGCCCTCGGCCCGTACCCGGCCGGGCTCCTGGCCCCCGAGCCGGCGACCGCCCCGGACGAGCGCGCACTGGCCCCGCTCGACGACGCCCCACCGGGTGCGCGCGCGATCCTCGACGCCCTGGCGTGGGGGCCGCCGGTCGGCGTCGCGCCCCGGTCGGAGTCGCGCGCCGTCGAGGCCACGCGATGGCTCGTCGAGCACGGGCTCCTCGAGCGCCTCGCCGGGGACGACGCGGGACGCGTCGCGCTCCGGGCGCCCGTGGCCCTCGCGCTCCGCAGCGGGCTCACGCACCGTGGCGTCCGCCCCGCCCCGCCCGCGCCGGACCGTAGTGCGCACCCGACCGCGACGGTCGACGCCGAGGCCGGCCGCGCCGCGGAGGAGTCGGTGCGCCTCGTGGCCGACCTGGTGCACGCGTGGGAGCAGTCGCCGCCGCTGGTCCTGCGCACCGGGGGGCTCGGCGCGCGCGACCTGCGCCGCCTCGCGCTGCGCCTCGACGTCGACGAGCCCACCGCCGCCCAAGTCGCCGAGGTCGCGCTCGCGGCGGAGCTGGTCGCCGACGACGGCGAGGTCCCCGCCTCGTTCGTCCCCACGACGCTCGTCGACGCCTGGCTCGCCGACGACGTCGCGGGCCGGTGGGCCGACCTCGCGCGCGCCTGGCTGGCGTCGTCCCGCACGCCCTGGGTCGCGACGACGCGCGACCCGGCCGGCGCCCTGCGCTCGGCGCTCGACCCCGCGCACACCGCCGGCTGGGCGGCGCGGCTGCGGCGCACCGTGCTCGACGCCGCGGCGTCGTCGTCCGCTCCGCTCACCGCCGACGACGTCCAGGACGTCCTCGCCTGGAGCTCCCCGCGGGCGGTCCCGCCCCGGGACGCGGTGGCCGGCGTGTGGCGGGGGGCGGAGCTGCTGGGCGTCGTCGCGCTCGGGACGCTCGGCGGACCGGGTGCCGCGCTCCTCGCGGAGGCGGACGGCGGGGCCGGAGACGACGCCGACCCGGTCGCCGCGCTCGACGCCGTCCTGCCGCCCGAGGTCGACGACCTGCTCCTCCAGGGCGACCTCACGGGCATCGTGCCGGGCCGCCCGACGCGCGACCTGGCCCGCCTCGTCGACGACGCCGCCACCGTCGAGTCGCGCGGCGGCGCCCTCACCGTGCGGTTCACGCTCGACTCGGTGACGCGCGCCCTCGCGGCGGGCAGCGCGGGCGACGCCGACACTCTGCTGGCAGCGCTCGCCCGGCACACCCGGGGCGCGGTCCCGCAGCCGCTCGAGTACCTGGTCCGGGACGCGGCCCGCCGGTTCGGCCGGGTGCGCGTCGGTGCGGCGCTCAGCTACGTCCGCGTCGACGACCCGGCGCTCGTCGCGTCGTTCCTCGCCGACCCGACCCTCCGGGCGACGGGCCTGCACCAGCTCGGCCCGACCGTCCTGGCTGCCCACGTCCCGGCGGCCGAGCTGCGGGCGGCGCTCGCGTCGTCGGGCGTGAGCGCCGCGCTCGAGGACGACGAGGGCCGGACCGTCAGCACGGAGACGGAACGGCCCCGTACCGTCCCGCCCGGCCGACGCCGAGGACGCTCGCGCTACGGGGCGCCCGTCGCGCCCGCTCCCGTGCCCGCCGAGCGGGCCGCCCGGGCGGCGGGCCTCGTCGCGGCGCGAGCGGAGGCCGTCGTCGCCGAGCTCCGCTCGCGGGACGCGCTCGCCCAGGCCGACGCCTCCTGGGGACGCGGCGACGGGAGCGTGCTGGAGACGGCCCGGCCGGACCGCGACGCGGCGCCCGGCGCACGGTCCCGCACCCGGGGCACGACGGCCCGGGAGACGGCAGAGCGCCGGGGAACAACGGAGCCCGGAGACCTGTTGGGCCTCCTGCACGACGCGATCGCCGAGCAGTCCCTCGTCTCCCTGGAGACCGTCGACGCGCGCGGCGTCCCGGTGACCCGGACCGTCCGGCCGCTGCGGCTCGAGGGCGGACGCCTGCGCGCCGTCGACCCTGCCCGCGACGCCGAGCTCACCGTCGCGGTCCACCGCATCGCGCGCGTCGTGCCGACGGCGAGACCCGCCCCGGCCTCCGCTGAGCTCGATGTCCCGACCACCCGCACGGAGGACGCATGACCGACGGCCCGCTGATCGTCCAGAGCGACAAGACCCTCCTCCTCGAGGTCGACCACCCGCGCGCCGCCGAGGCGCGCCGCGCCATCGCCCCGTTCGCGGAGCTCGAGCGCGCCCCCGAGCACGTCCACACCTACCGGCTCACGCCGCTGGGCCTCTGGAACGCGCGCGCTGCCGGGCACGACGCCGAGCAGGTCGTCGCCGCGCTCATGGACTTCAGCCGGTACCCCGTGCCGCACCCGCTCCTCGTCGACGTCGCGGAGACGATGGCCCGCTACGGCCGGCTCCAGCTCGTCAAGCACCCCACCCACGGGCTGGTGCTCCAGTCGCTCGACCGCGCCGTCCTCACCGAGGTGCTGCGGTCCAAGCGGACCGCCGGCCTGCTGGGCGAGCGGATCGACGAGGACACCGTCGTCGTGCACCCGTCCGAGCGCGGCCACCTCAAGCAGGTGCTCGTGAAGCTCGGCTGGCCCGCCGAGGACCTCGCGGGATACGTCGACGGCGAGCACCACGACATCGCCCTCACCCCGGACGGGTGGGAGCTGCGCCCCTACCAGGAGCACGCGGTCGAGAGCTTCTGGCACGGCGGGAGCGGCGTCGTCGTGCTGCCCTGCGGCGCCGGGAAGACCCTGGTCGGCGCGGGCGCGATGGCGAAGTCCTCCACGACGACGCTCATCCTCGTGACGAACACGGTGAGCGCGCGGCAGTGGAAGGACGAGCTCGTGAAGCGCACGAGCCTCACCGAGGACGAGATCGGCGAGTACTCGGGCGCCCGCAAGGAGATCAAGCCCGTCACCATCGCGACCTACCAGGTCCTCACGACCAAGCGGAAGGGCGTCTACACGCACCTCGAGCTGCTCGACGCCCGCGACTGGGGACTCGTCGTGTACGACGAGGTCCACCTGCTGCCCGCGCCGATCTTCCGCATGACCGCGGACCTGCAGGCGCGGCGCCGCCTCGGGCTCACCGCGACGCTCGTGCGCGAGGACGGCCGCGAGGACGAGGTCTTCTCCCTCATCGGGCCCAAGCGGTTCGACGCGCCCTGGAAGGACATCGAGGCGCAGGGCTACATCGCGCCCGCCGAGTGCGTCGAGGTCCGCCTCACCCTGCCCGACGGCGAGCGCATGGCCTACGCGACCGCCGAGCCCGAGGACAAGTACCGGCTCGCGTCGTCGGCGTCGGGCAAGAACCGCGTCGTGGAGCAGATCCTCGCGCGGCACCCCGACGACCAGGCGCTCGTGATCGGGCAGTACATCGACCAGCTCCACGAGCTCGCCGAGCACCTCGACGCGCCCCTCATCACCGGCGAGACGACGGTCCGCGAGCGCCAGCGCCTGTTCGACGCGTTCCGCACGGGCGAGATCCAGCACCTCGTGGTGAGCAAGGTCGCGAACTTCTCGATCGACCTGCCCGAGGCGTCGGTCGCGATCCAGGTGTCGGGGTCGTTCGGGTCGCGCCAGGAGGAGGCCCAGCGCCTGGGCCGCGTCATGCGCCCCAAGCACGACGGCCGGACCGCGCACTTCTACGCGGTCGTCGCCCGGGACACGGTCGACCAGGACTTCGCGGCGCACCGCCAGCGGTTCCTGGCCGAGCAGGGCTACGCGTACCGGATCGTCGACGCGGAGGACCTCGAGGCCGAGCTCGCGGGCTGACGTCGGGCCGTCCGCGGGGCCCTGTGAGGCGCCGCCGAACCGCCCGGGCGTCGTCGCTGCGACGACGCGCCCGGGTGCCGCGAGCCTGGTTGCGGCGTGACGGGCCGCACGGAAGTATCAGGACGTGGCCCACCCTCCCCGTCCGCGGCGGTCGTTCGCGTCCGCCGTGCTCGCGCTGCTCGCGCTCGTCCTCCTGCCCGTGCTCCTCGTGCCGTCGTCCGCGGGGGCGACAGCACCCCTGCCTCAGGTGGCGCCGTTCCGCCTCTCCGGCCCCGTCACGGACCAGGTCGGGGCGCTCACGGGGAGCGACGAGGACGACGTGAAGGCCGCGCTCGACGACCTGTCCGCGAAGACGCCGCTCGACCTGTGGGTCGTGTACGTGTCGTCGTTCGACGGGCTGTCGGGCGACGACTGGGCCAAGCAGACGGCCACGAAGTCGCAGCTGGGGAAGAACCAGCTCCTGCTCGCCGTCGCGACGGACGACCGCGCCTACGGGCTGCGCGTCGAGGCCGACACCTCGGTGCTGTCGGACTCCGACCTCGCGAAGGCCGACGACACGATCCGCGCCCACCTGTCCGACGACGACTGGGCCGGCGCGGCGATCGCGGGCGCCCAGGCGCTCGAGGGCGGCTCGGGCTCGTCGACGGCGTGGGTCTGGTGGGTGCTCGGCCTCGGGGTCCTCGTCCTCATCGTGGTGCTCGTGGCCCGCGCCTCGCGGCGCGGCCGCACGCTCGCGGAGCGCGGCGGCCGCTACGTCCCGCCGGGCACCGACCCCGACGCGCCCGAGGCGCTCGCCGCGCTCACCACCGCGGACCTGCAGAAGCGCGCGGCGAACGCGCTCGTCACCATCGACGACGACGCCAAGTCCGCCGAGCAGGAGCTCGGGTTCGCGCAGGCGCAGTTCGGCCAGGAGGCCACCCAGGAGTTCCAGGTCGCGCTCGACGACGCGAAGCAGAAGGTCGCCCAGGCGTTCGCCCTGCGCCAGCAGCTCGACGACGACCAGCCCGAGACCGAGCCGCAGGCCCGCGGGATGCTCATCCACATCGTCACGTTGTGCCGGGCCGCGTCGGACGCCATGAAGGCCCAGGCGGCCAAGTTCGACGAGCTCCGCCAGCTCGAGGCCCGCGCACCCCAGGTCCTCGACGAGATCGAGCAGCGCGCCGGCGAGCTGCGGGCGCGCGTCGACCCGGCCCGCTCGACGCTCGCCGAGCTCGCGCGGACGTACCCCGCGACGGCGCTCGCGTCCGTCGTCGGCAACCCGGACCAGGCGTCGGCGCTGCTCGACGGCGCGCTCCGGTCCGTGGCCGAGGGGCGGGCCGACGTCCAGCGTGGCGACCGGGGCGCGGCCGTCGCCCGCTCGCGCGCCGGAGGGACCGCCGTCGGGCAGGCCGCGACCCTGCTGGACGCCGTCGACCACGCGGGCGACGCCCTCGCGCACGCGGGCGAGAACCTCGAGAAGGGCATCGCGTCGATCACGTCCGACCTCGCCGACGCGCAGCGGCTCGCGCCCACCGACCCCGGCGTCCAGGCCGCCGTCGGCCCGGCACAGGCCGCCGTGAGCGCCGCCCGGGCCGCGCGCACGGGCGGTGACCCGCTCGCCGCGCAGGCCGGACTGACGTCCGCCGAGGCGGCGCTCGACGAGGCGCTCGCGCCGTTCCGCGAGAAGGCCGAGGCCGACGCGAAGGCGCGCGCCCTCCTCGACCAGACGATCGGCCGCGTCGACTCGCAGACGCGCGCCGTCAACGACTTCATCGACACCCGCAAGGGCGCCGTCGGCCCCGAGGCACGCACGCGGCTGTCCGAGGCGGCACGCCTGCTCCAGCAGGCCATCGCGCTCAAGGACAGCGACCCGCAGCAGGCGCTCTCGCTCGCGCAGCAGGCCGAGCAGTACGCCCAGCAGGCGCAGCAGCTCGCGCAGCGCGACGTCGAGACGTGGTCGAACCAGCAGCGCGGGCCCGGCGGAGGCGGCGGCTCGAACGTCGGCGGGATGATCCTCGGCGGCATCCTCATCGACTCGATCCTGCGCGGCGGCGGCGGCTTCGGCGGTGGTGGCGGCGGCTGGGGCGGTGGGGGCGGAGGAGGCTTCGGCGGCGGCGGCGGGGACCGCAGCACCGGCGGACGATTCTGAGGCGGCGCGCGGGCCGGACCCGCGGCAGGCTCGACACAGGCGGCACCGGCATCACCGCCGGACGACGGAGAGGCAAGGACATGGCCGAGAAGCAGAGCATCTTCGGGCGCATCGCCCAGCTCACCAAGGCGAACATCAACGCGTTGCTCGACAGCGCGGAGGACCCCCAGAAGATGCTGGACCAGCTGGTCCGCGACTACACGAACAGCATCGCCGAGGCCGAGCAGGCGGTCGCCCAGACCATCGGCAACCTCCGGCTCGCCGAGCAGGACTACAACGCGGACGTCCAGGCCGCGCAGGACTGGGGCCAGAAGGCGCTCGCCGCGTCCACGCAGGCCGACCGGTACCGGGCCGCGGGCGACGCCTCTAACGCCGACAAGTTCGACAACCTCGCGAAGGTCGCGCTCGGCAAGCAGATCCAGTCCGAGCAGGAGGTCAAGCAGGCCGAGCCGCTCATCGCCTCGCAGCGCGAGACCGTCGAGAAGCTCAAGACCGGCCTCGCGACCATGAAGGACAAGCTGAACGAGCTCAAGTCGAAGCGTGACTCGCTCGTCGCCCGCGCCAAGACCGCGCAGGCGCAGCAGCAGGTCCAGAGCGCGATCGGCTCGATCAACGTCCTCGACCCGACGAGCGAGGTCTCGCGGTTCGAGGAGAAGGTCCGGCGCCAGGAGGCCCTCGCGCAGGGGCAGGCGGAGATCGCCGCGTCCTCGCTCGACTCGCAGTTCGCCGAGCTCCAGAGCTCGGGCGAAGAGATCGAGATCGAGGCCCGGCTCGCCGCGCTCAAGGGCTCCGGCTCGGCGACGCCCGACGTCGCACCCACCCCGGTGACGCCCGCGATCGCGGCGCCGCCGGCCACCGACGCGCAGTCCTAGGTCGGGACCACCGGGCCTCGCGCTCGGAAGGCAACCAGGGCTGCACACCGCGCGAGCACCTCAGCGCGGGCTCCGAGGGCGGGTCCGGCCGGCGACGGCCGGACCCGCCCTTCCCGTCCCCCGCCTCCTCTCCGTCCCGTGGGGTAGCACGCCCCAGGTCCGCGAAGTACCCCGGCCGCCCGCATACCTCGCGAAGTAGACCGGCCGCCGGGGTACTTCGCGGGACGGCGGGCGCGGCGCCGATAGGCTGGCGGCATGAGCGACCCGAGCGCGACCGTCTCCCCCTCCCAGCCCGCCGCCGACGGCGCAGGGTCGGCGGGCGCCCCGACGTACCTGCTGGTGGACGGCGAGAACATCGACGCGACGCTCGGGATGAGCGTGCTCGGGCACCGTCCCAGCCCCGACGAGCGCCCTCGCTGGGACCGGATCGCGTCCTTCGTGGGGGCCCAGTGGGGCGCACCCGTCGTCCCGCTGTTCTTCCTCAACGCGACGTCCGGCCAGCTCCCCATGCCGTTCGTCCAGGCCCTCCTCGCGATGGGCTACCGGCCCGTGCCGCTCGCCGGCAACGGGACCGAGAAGGTCGTCGACATGGGTATCCAGCGCACCCTCGAGGCGCTGCGCGACCGCCCCGGCAGCGTGGTGCTCGCGAGCCACGACGGCGACTTCATCCCCCAGGTCGAGGCGCTCCTCGGCGACGACCGCCGGGTGGGTCTGCTGGGCTTCCGCGAGTTCGTCAACCTGCGGATGACCGAGCTGACCGGCCGGGGACTCGAGATCCTCGATCTCGAGCACGACGTGCAGGCCTTCACGACCCCGCTGCCGCGCGTCCGGATCATCCCGATCGAGGAGTTCGACCCGCTGCGCTTCCTCTGAGTGTTCCCGGCCCGTTGCCAGGAATTCTCCAGGCAGCGGGGACACACTCGACGCATGGGGACTCCTGAGGCGCGGCTCGTCGTCGTCGACGACGAGCCCAACATCCGTGAGCTGCTGTCCACGTCGCTGCGGTTCGCCGGGTTCGAGGTGCACGCCGCCGCGGACGGGCAGAACGCGCTCAAGCTCGTGCGCGACCTGGACCCGGACCTGGTCGTGCTCGACGTCATGCTCCCCGACATGGACGGCTTCACCGTCACGCGGCGCATGCGCGAGAAGGGCCAGTACACCCCGGTCCTGTTCCTGACCGCGCGCGACGACACGCAGGACAAGATCGCCGGGCTGACCGTCGGCGGCGACGACTACGTCACCAAGCCGTTCAGCCTGGAGGAGGTCGTCGCCCGCATCCGGGCCGTGCTGCGCCGCACGCACGCCGAGCCCGACGACACTGCCGTCCTGCGGTTCGCGGACCTCGAGCTCGACGAGGACTCGCACGAGGTGCACCGGGCCGGTCAGCTCGTCGAGCTGTCCCCCACCGAGTTCAAGCTCCTGCGGTACCTCATGCTCAACGGCGGCCGCGTCCTGTCCAAGGCGCAGATCCTCGACCACGTGTGGCAGTACGACTGGGGCGGCGACGCGAACATCGTCGAGTCCTACATCTCGTACCTGCGCCGCAAGATCGACACGCTCACCACCACCGGGCCCGACGGCGAGCAGGTGCCGCTGCCTGCCCTGATCCAGACCAAGCGCGGCGTCGGGTACCTGCTCCGCCAGCCCCCGCGGTGAGCGCCATGAACGCGCAGCGCCCGCGGTGACGGCCGTGAAGCCCGGCAGGACGTCGGTCGAGGTGGACGTGGACGAGACCCCCGCCGACGGCTCGGCCACCCCCGCCCCCCGGCCCGCCGGGGCGAAAGTCGGCGCGCCCGACGACGGCCCGCGCGTCCTGCACGTCGACGCACCCCCCGGCAGCCCCCGGTGGGGCTGGTGGGCACGGATCCCCCTGCGCTCGCGGCTCGTCGCCATCGTGGCCGCGCTGCTGGCGATCGGGCTCGTCGTGGCGGCCATCTCGAGCATCACGCTCGTACAGCGCTACCTCGTGAGCCAGGTCGACGACGAGCTCACCCGCAACGCGGACACCGTCTCCCAGATGGCCCAGTCCGGCCAGCAGTTCTCGCGCACCGCGCTGCCGAGCAACTACTACGTCGAGGTCGACTACTTCAACGGCTCGGACGTGCCATACAAGCAGGACCGCATCGTCAACCTCTACGGCACGCCCCAGACTCCGGACCTCACGCTCGCTCAGGCCGTCACCCGTGGCCGCGAGCCGTTCACCGTGAGCTCGGTCGACGGCGACGGCGACACCACCGGCTACAAGTGGCGGATGCTCGCCGCGGTCGGGCACTCGACCACGGACGGCTCCACCAACGCGATCGTCTACGTCGCCCTCCCGCTCGCCGACGTGCAGTCCGCCGTGCACCAGCTCGGCAAGGTCCTCGGGCTCACGGCGTTCGGTGTGATCCTGGTCGGCGCGGGCCTCGGCTACTGGCTGGTGCGCCGCGAGCTGCGCCCGCTGCACGCGATCGAGACGACGGCGGCCGCGATCGCGGGCGGTGACCTCGCGAGGCGCATCCCCCAGGAGCCCCCGACCACCGAGGTCGGCTCGCTCACGGCGTCCCTCAACGCGATGCTCGCCCAGATCGAGTCGTCGTTCGCGGCGCAGGAGGCGTCGGAGGCGCGGATGCGCCGCTTCGTCTCGGACGCGTCGCACGAGCTCCGCACCCCGCTCGCGACGATCCGCGGGTACGGCGAGCTGTACCGGATGGGCGCGCTCACGACGTCGGACCAGGTGGACGACACCATGCGCCGCATCGAGGACTCCGCGAGCCGCATGGGCACGCTCGTCAACGACCTGCTCGCGCTCGCCCGCCTCGACGAGGGGCGTCCGGTCCGCAAGGAGCCCGTGCACCTCACGGCGCTGGCCCAGGACGCGACGCGCGACCTCGAGGCCCTCGACCCGTCGCGCGGCGTCTCGCTCGTCTCGCTCGCCCCGCCGGGGCCGCAGGACGCGAGCCCGCACGTGCCGGACGTCGTCGTGACCGGTGACGAGGACCGCCTGCGGCAGGTGCTCGCGAACCTCGTGGGCAACGTCGCGCGCCACACGCCCGCCGGCACGCCCGCGCAGCTCGCCGTCGGCCTCACCGACGACGGCGCCCGCGGGGTCCTCGAGGTCCGCGACCACGGCCCCGGGGTCAGCAAGGAGCAGGCGCAGCACGTCTTCGAGCGCTTCTACCGCGCCGACTCGTCGCGCAACCGCGCGTCGGGCGGCTCGGGCCTGGGGCTCGCGATCGTCGCGGCGATCGTCGGCGCGCACGACGGCCACGTCGCCGTCCGCGACACGCCCGGCGGTGGGCTGACCGTCCGCATCGAGGTGCCCGTGGCCCGCGGGACCGCGGCGTCAGAGTAGGCTCGCAGGCGTCAGAACACGTACGACGAAGGCGGGGCATGGGCGTCCAGGACGCACATCAGTGGCTCGGCTCCTCATGGCTCCGGTCGTGCCGGGGCGCGGGCGCGACAGCGTCCGACGAGGAGGTCCGCGCGGTGGGGCAGCGGCTCCTCGACCGGTGGTCGCACCCCTCGCGGTCCTTCCACAACGTCCGGCACCTCGTGGACGTGCTGGGGCGGGTCGACGAGCTCTCCCAGGAGACCCACGACTCGGACTCGGTCCGGCTCGCGGCCTGGTACCACGGAGCCGTCTTCGCGCACGACACGGACGCGGAGCACGCGACGCTCGGCAGCGCCGACGAGGACGCGAGCGCGCAGCTCGCCTTCGCCGAGCTGTCCGGGCTGGGGGTTCCCGACAAGACCGCGGCCCGGGTGCGTGGCCTCGTCGCCATGCTGCACCGGCACTACCCGGAGCCGGGCGACGGGGACGCCGCCGTCCTCTCCGACGCCGACCTCGCGCTCCTCGCCGGCGAGCCGCAGCGGTACAAGGAGTACCTGCGTGCGGTCCGCGAGGAGTACAGCGCGATCCCGCAGACGGCGTTCCTCGAGGCGAGACGCGTGATCGTGTCCCGGTTCCTCGCGCGTCCGGCCATCTACGGGAGCCCGATGGGCCACGCGTGGGAGGAGCCGGCACGGCAGAACCTCCAGGCCGAGCTGGCGCGCATCGACAAGGAGCTCGCGCGCCTCGCGGCCGAGGCTCCGAGCGAGCCCCGGGGCTGAGCCTGTCGCCGGGGCCTCCGTGGCCCGTCCCCGACGCACACCGCGCCGGGCGTCGTCCACAGCGGCCGTACCGGCCCCCGCACGCGTCGTGGCCACTCCCCTAGCGTCGCGTCGTCGGGCCCGTCCGGGGCCCGGGGACGGAGGACGTCATGAGCAGGTTCGAGGTCGACAGCGCGCGGGTGGCGCTCGCGGCGGGCACGGTCGAGCGGACGGCGGCGACGCTCCGCAGCGAGGTCGCGGCGATGCTCCACCAGCTCCAGGAGCTGCAGGCGACCTGGCAGGGCGCGGCGGCCGAGAAGTGCGCCGAGCTCGTCACGGAGTGGCGCACGGTGCAGACACGCGTGGAAGAGGTGCTCGACGGCGTCCAGGTGGGCCTGGCGCGCGCGGCCCGCACCTATGAGGAGGCGGAGGCGAGCGCAGCGGCGCTCTTCGGGCGCTGAGATGATCAGGGCATGACCATCCTCATCGACGACGCACGCTGGCCCCGGCACGGCACCGTGTGGGGCCACCTGGTCAGCGACGCGTCGGAGGGTGAGCTGCACGCGTTCGCCGACGCCGCCGGGATCCCCCGGCGGGCCTTCGACCTCGACCACTACGACTACCCGGTCGAGCGGTACGCCGAGCTCGTCGCCGCGGGAGCGGTTCCCGTGGATCGCAGGGAGATGGTCCGGCGGCTGGCGGCGTCGGGGCTGCGCGTCAAGGGCCGGGACCGCGCCGCCCGGCGGGCCTTCAGCCCGTCGGACCACCACCACTGACGACGAGCCGCGCCCCGGCCGCGCCGTCCTCGGCGCTCACGTCGCGGGCCACCGCGACGGAGGCCGCCACCACGAGGGGGCCGGCCCGGCGCGCGGCGGCGTCGGCGTCGTCTCCCGGCCCGACGACGAGCCCGACCGCGGCGGACGGCAACCCGTCGACCTCGGGGACGGGTGCGGCGAGGGCGAGCGTGCCGTCCTCGGCCCGGACCAGGGTGAGCTCGGTCGAGCGCGCCCCGACGGGTCCCGTGAGGCCCAGCGCGACCGCCACGGCGCTCAGGGCCGCGTCGGAGTCGGCGCCCTCGTGCTCGGGCTGACCGTCGTCGGGCTCGACGCCTCGCACCCGGACGACGCACCGCAGCCGCGCCGATCCCTCGGCCGCGGGGTCGAGGACCGTCACGTGCGTCTCGGCGCCCGTGAGCTCGTGCAGGCGCCGCAGGTGCGGGAGCGCTGCCTCGCGCAGCCGCGTCGCGACGGGCGCGCGCTCGCCCAGCGCCCAGAGCGTCGTCCCCGGGACGTACCCGCCGGACGACGTCCGCGCGAGCAGGCCGAGCCGCTCCAGGTCCGTCGCGATCCGGTGCGCGGTCGACGTGGCGAGCCCCGCGCGCCCGGCGAGCTCGGTCGGGGTCAGCGGTGCGCCGTCGTCGTCGAACGCCGACAGGAGGCGCACCGCGCGGTCAAGCAGCCCGTCCATCCCCCCATCTTCCACGACGCGGCCGGGCGCCCCGCCGGACGGACGGGTCCGGGTACGACGACGGGCCGCCGTCCCCGGCGCGAAGCCGGGGCCGACGGCCCGTCGAACGAGAGGGGCTGGACTCAGAAGTCCATGCCGCCCATGCCACCGTCGCCGGCCGGCATGGCCGGAGTCTTCTCCGGCTTGTCGGCCACGACGGCCTCGGTGGTGAGGAAGAGCGCGGCGATCGACGACGCGTTCTGGAGGGCGGAGCGCGTGACCTTGACGGGGTCGTTGACGCCCGCGGCCAGCAGGTCCTCGTACACGCCGGTCGCGGCGTTGAGGCCGTGACCCGAGGGGAGGTTGCGGACCTTCTCCACGACGACGCCACCCTCGAGGCCGGCGTTGACGGCGATCTGCTTGAGCGGGGCCTCGATCGCAGCCTTCACGATCTGGGCACCGGTCGCCTCGTCGCCCTCGAGCTCGAGCTTCTCGAACGCGGCGGCACCGGCCTGGATGAGGGCCACGCCACCACCGGCGACGATGCCCTCCTCGACGGCAGCCTTCGCGTTGCGGACGGCGTCCTCGATGCGGTGCTTGCGCTCCTTGAGCTCGACCTCCGTGGCCGCGCCCGCCTTGATGACGGCCACGCCGCCGGCGAGCTTGGCGAGGCGCTCCTGGAGCTTCTCGCGGTCGTAGTCGGAGTCCGACTTCTCGATCTCGGAGCGGATCTGGTTGACGCGACCGGTGATCTGGTCGGCGTCGCCCGCGCCCTCGACGATGGTCGTCTCGTCCTTGGTGACGACGACCTTGCGCGCCTGGCCGAGCAGGTCCAGGGTCGCGTTCTCGAGCTTGAGGCCGACGGTCTCGGTGATGACCTGGCCGCCCGTGAGGATCGCGATGTCCTGGAGCATGGCCTTGCGGCGGTCGCCGAAGCCCGGGGCCTTGACGGCGACGGACTTGAAGGTGCCGCGGATCTTATTCAGCACGAGGGTGGCGAGCGCCTCCCCGTCCACGTCCTCGGCGATGATGAGGAGCGAGCGACCGGCCTTCATGACCTGGTCGAGCACCGGCAGCAGGTCCTTGACGTTCGAGATCTTCGACTCGACGAGCAGGACGTACGGGTCCTCGAGGACGGCCTCCTGGCGCTCCGGGTCCGTCTCGAAGTAGCGGGCGAGGAAGCCCTTGTCGAAGCGCATGCCCTCGGTGAGCTCGAGCTCGAGGCCGAAGGTGTTCGACTCCTCGACGGTGATGACGCCTTCCTTGCCGACCTTGTCGAGCGCCTCGGCGATGAGCTCGCCGATCGCCGGGTCGCCGGCCGAGATGGCGGCCGTGGCGGCGATCTCGTCCTTGGTCTCGATCTCCTTCGCGGAGTTGAGGAGCTGCTCGGTGACGGCCTCGACGGCCTTCTCGATGCCCTTCTTCAGCGCGATGGGGTTCGAGCCGGCGGCCACGTTGCGCAGGCCCTCGCGCACGAGCGCCTGGGCGAGCACGGTGGCGGTGGTGGTGCCGTCACCCGCGACGTCGTCGGTCTTCTTGGCGACCTCCTTGACGAGCTCCGCACCGATCTTCTCGTACGGGTCGTCGAGCTCGATCTCCTTGGCGATGCTCACGCCGTCGTTCGTGATCGTGGGGGCGCCCCACTTCTTGTCGAGAACGACGTTGCGGCCCTTGGGGCCGAGCGTGACCTTGACGGTGTCCGCGAGCTGGTTGAGCCCGCGCTCCATGCTCCGACGAGCTTCCTCGTCGAACGCGATGATCTTGGCCATGGGGACAGATCCTCCGCTGGTGGCTTCGGTGGGTCTCCGACGCCCGCGACGGACGGCCCGACCACCCGCGTTCAGGTCACGCGTGCGGTCCGGGGCCTCGCCGGACGACCCGGGTTTGTCACTCTCCATACGAGAGTGCTAACGCCATTATTGGCACTCGGCCCTGGCGAGTGCAAGACGCGAGGCCTCCCTCGGCCGGGGGGTCCGTCCGCCCTGCGCGAAACGCTAGGCTTCGCGGCATGTCCAACGGGGATCCGCGCGCCGAGGCGCCGCGTCCGCTCGACGCGGCGGCGTCGTCGCCGGCACCGCCGCCGCACCGGCTCGGCACCGCGGCGCGCACCTGGCGCATCTCGCTCGCCGCGGCCGCGCTCGTCGTCCTGCTCGTCGCCCAGCTCGTGCCGACGACGTTCAAGAACACGAACGACTGGTTCCCGCTCGGCTCGCTGTCGCAGTACGCGTTCGCGACCAACCCGGACGGCACCGTGAAGTCGGCGTTCATCATCGGCACCACGGCCGAGGGCGACGAGGTCAAGGTCTGGCTCGACCAGATGGGCATCGGCGTCGGGCACGCGGAGGTCGAGGGCCAGCTCCAGCGGGTCGTCGACGACCCCGACCTGCTCGCCGGCGTGGCCCGCGCGTACGCGTGGCGGTACCCGCACCGACCCCCGCTCGCGACCCTCACGCTCAAGCGCTCGACCAAGAAGCTCCACGACGGTCGACCCACCGGCGAGGAGAGCGTCGAGGTGCTCGCCGTCTACCACGTGCCCGCCGGAGGGGTGAAGTGAACGCGATGAGCACCGTCGGGAACGGTCTGCGCGCGGTCGGCCGCTGGTGGGTCTCCCCCGTCGCGCTGGCCCGCATCGCCGTGCTGCGCGCCGCCCTCTACCTCTTCACGATCTGGGACATCTTCGTGCTCACGCACGACGTGATCGGCCACGGCTACTCGCGCGAGCTCTACCAGCCCACGCTGATCGGCCGGATCCTGCCGATCCCGGAGCCCACCCCGACCGGCGGCTACGTCATGCAGTGGACGCTCGTCGTCACCTGCCTCGCGACGCCCGTGCTCATGGCGTGCTCGGCCCGCTCCCTCCAGTGGGCCGGGCGCGTGACCGGCTGGGTCGCCGGCGTCGTCTTCCTCGCGTGGATGGAGAACTCCCAGGGGTTCGCGTACGTCTCGCACGACCACATGGCGCTCGTGCTCGCCCTGCTCCTCCTGCCGACCGTGCCCCCGGCGCGCTTCACCGACCAGACGCCGTCCGAGGCGGCCGGGTGGGCGATCCGCTGCCTCCAGATCGCCGTCGTCATGACCTACTTCGGCTCCGCGCTGCAGAAGATCGTCCGCACCGGCGGCCTGTTCGACTGGCCCAACAGCTCGGTCATCGTCTGGTCGCTGCTGCGCCGCGGCCGCTCCGCGGTGAGCTGGTCGACCGACTACCCGGGCCTGCTCAAGGTCGGCCAGTGGATCCTCTTCATCGCCGAGCTCGCGTCGCCCGTCGTGCTGTGGCTGCGCGGACGGCTGCTCTACGTGGCGGTCGCGCTCGTCTGCGTGTTCCACCTGATCACGTACGTCGCGCTCGGCATCCACTTCCTGCCGACCGTGATCTGCTGGCTCGCGTTCCTGCCGCTCGAGCGGCTCGTCCCGTGGGCCCGCCTCCGGCTCGGCCTGCGCCCGTCCGACGACGCCGCGGCGCTCGAGGGCGCCGTCGTCCCGTCAGCCGCGGCCGAGCTCCGGTAGGCGCCGGATCCCGAACGACCGGCGCAGCACGCGCCGCGCGGCGAACCAGCCGCCCAGCCCGTGCACGCCCGGGCCGGGCGGCGTCGACGCCGAGCACAGGTACACGTCGTCGAGCCCGCTCGCGTACGGGTCGAGCCACGGCGTCGGGCGCGCGAACATCCGGTAGAGCGACACCGCGCCCGCCGCGATGTCCCCGCCCACGTAGTTCGCGTTGTGCGCGGCCATCTCCGTGGCCGGCGTCGCACGCGAGGCGACGACGACGTCCCGGAAGCCCGGCGCGAACCGCTCGATCTGCGTCGTGATCGCCTCGGTCTGGTCGACCGTCGAGCCCGCGGGCACGTGGGTGTACGTCCACAGGGGGCGCAGGCCGCCGACCTCGCGCGTCTCGTCGACCACGGTCGGGTCGCTCAGGAGGACGACCGGCCGGGCGGCGTGCCGTCCCGCGTGGACCTCGCGCTCCGCCACCGCCATCTCCCGGCGCGTCCCGCCGACGTGCACCGTGCCCGCTCGGCCGACGTCGGGGTGCTTCCACGGGACGGGTCCGCTCAGCACGAAGTCCACCTTGGAGGCGGCGTTCCCGTAGCCGAACGCGTTGAGCGACCGCGCGGCACGGTCGGGAACACGGTCCGCGAAGACCTCGACGAGAGTGCGGGGCGTGGTGTCGAACACGTACGCGCGGGCGGGCGGGAGGTCGGCCTCGGAACGCACAGGACGCCCCTTCACGATCTCGCCGCCGTGCGCCTCGAGGTCGGCGACGAGAGCGCCGACGATCGCGCCCGAGCCGCCGCGCGGGATCGGCCAGCCCTTCTCGGCGTGCGCGAGGGCACCCAGCAGGAGTGCCGTCCCCGCGCCCGCCATCGACGGCAGCGACGTGATGGTGTGCGCCGCGATGCCCGTGAGCAGCGCCGGAGCCTCGTCGCCCTTGAAGCGGAGGTTCCAGGCCGGCGTGCCCTGCTCGAGCGCGGCGAGCCCGAAGCGCACGGCCGACCACGGCGTCGAACCGCTCACGCCCGGCGGGATCGACCGCTTGTCCCCCAGCGCCACCGCGACGACGTCACGCCAGTGCGGCGACAGCCGGCCGAACAGGTCGCGCCACGCGCCGCCGTCGGGGCCCAGCCCGGCGACCGTCCGCTCGAGGTCACGGAACGCGATACCCGCGCGGCCACCGTCGAGCGGCTGCGCGTACGAGATCTCGGGAACCAGGAGCTCGACCCGCTCCTCCAGGCCGAACGCCTCGAGGAAGGGCGACGCCCACGCCATCGGGTGTACGGCCGAGCAGACGTCGTGGACCACACCGTCGGCGAGACCCAGGTCGAGCGTGCGGGCGCCGCCGCCGACGGTGTCCTCGGCCTCGAGCACGAGCACCCCGAGGCCGGCACGCGCCAGCGTGACCGCTGCCGCGAGACCGTTGGGGCCGGCCCCCACGACGACGACGTCGTGGCCGGGACGCGACCCGTTCATGCTGCTCAGAGCGGCCGGACCTGCTCCGCCTGCGGGCCCTTCTGGCCCTGCCCCACCTCGAACTCGACCTGCTGCCCCTCCTCGAGGGACCGGTAACCATCCGACTGGATCGCGCTGTAGTGCACGAACACGTCCTGGCCGCCCGCCTCGGGGGTGATGAAGCCGAACCCCTTCTCGGCGTTGAACCACTTGACGGTGCCCTGGGCCATCTGAGTCTCCTTCTGCGGCAGGCCGTCCCGAAAGTCCCCTCGGACCGCGCCCGACCGCTCTGCGAATCGCTCTTGCCATGTCCGCCCGCGAGCAACCGCCCACGGTGCACGTGCGAGCCTAGCCGCGACCGCGCGCGAGGGGAATGCCCGAGGCTGGTGTGTTTCGCGAGGTGAGCACCCCGAGCGGGTCGAACGTCAGGACAGGTCGTGGACCAGCACGGCGATGATCGGGGCGCCGCCCTTGAGGGCGCTCACCTGCTCGACGTCCGAGATGCCGAGCGACGAGCCGACCGCCTTGGCCGTGGCCTCGTCCTTGCTGTCGACGTAGTAGACGACCGAGTCGGCGAGCTTGGTGCCCGTGTAGTCGCCCGGCGTGACCTTCGTGAAGCCGTCGCCCTCGAGCGTGGTGGCTGCCTTCGCGGCCAGCCCGGTGATGCCGGCGCCGTTCTTCACCGCGACCGCGGTCGCGTGGTCGACGTCGGCGCTCGACGTGTCGTCGGCGCCCGACGTGTCGTCCGATCCGGACGCGTCGGCGGACTTCGTGGGCTTCGGCTTGGTCGTCGCCTTCGGGGTGGACTTGGTCGAGTCCTTCGAGGCGGACGTCGTCTTGTCCGTCGCGCTCGCGCCGTCGGAACCCAGCAGGTTCGACGCGATCGTCACCGCGCCGTACGCCACGACGGCGAACACGACCGCGACGACGACGAACGGGACGACCTTGCGCCAGGGGCTGCGCGGCACCCGGTGGACGCCCGTCGGGGCGTCCTCGGGGACGTCGTCGAACTCGTCCGGGGGGTACCGGTAGCTCTTGCTCACCGGCACAGGGTAACCGCCGGTCCTCGGCGCTCAGAATTGCCGCCCACGGCCAGGGCGACGCTGCAGGTCACGCGCCCGAGCCCAGCCGTCGAGCCGAACGCTCGCGCTGGCGCGCGGAGCGCAACCGTCGCAGACGCTTGACGAGCATCGGGTCGTGCGCGAGCGCGGCGTCCGTGTCGATGAGCGCGTTGAGGGTCTGGTAGTAGCGCGTCGCGGTCATCCCGAAGAGCTCCGAGATCGCCGCCTCCTTGGCGCCCGCGTACTTCCACCACTGGCGCTCGAAATCGAGGATCGCGCGGTCGCGCTCGTCGAGCGCACCGCCGGACCGCTCGCCCGCCGACACGTCCGTGAGCCGACCGATGGCCTCGCCCATGCCCGCTCCTCTCGCTCTCCCGACCCCGCCAGGGTACGGGGCGAACCACACGGGTGTCATTCGCCCGCGCCGCGCGCCCCGGAGACCGCTCCCGGGGGCGATCGCCGGTACCGCCCGGGGTGCTGGTCCACAATGGCCAGGTGACAACGAGCACCGACCCGCGCCCCCTCGCCCCCCGCTGGACCTCCTACGTCGCGATCGGCGACTCGTTCACCGAAGGCCTCTGGGACACCGACCCGGCGGCCGCGGACCGGTGCCGAGGCTGGGCCGACCGGCTGGCAGCGTCGCTCTCGGCGCGCCGGGTCGCAGGCGGCGAGGCGCCGCTGCGGTACGCGAACCTCGCCGTGCGCGGCAAGCTCCTCGGCCCGATCGTCGGCGACCAGCTCCCCCGCGCCCTCGACCTCGGTCCGGACCTCGTCAGCCTCGTCGGCGGCGGCAACGACATCCTGCGCCCGCGGGCCGACGTCGACCGGCTGTCGGTGCTGCTCGAAGAGGCCGTCGTCGCGCTGCGGACCGCCGGCGTCGACGTCCTCCTGGCCACCGGCTTCGACGCGAGCGAGAGCCCGATCGTCTCGCTGACCCGTTCGCGGGTCGGCGTCTACAACGCGAACATCTGGACGATCGCCCGGCGGCACGGCGCGCACGTCCTGGACCTGTGGGGCATGCGCGCGCTCCAGGACTGGCGCGTGTGGGCGCAGGACCGGATCCACCTCACCGACGAGGGCCACCGACGCGTGGCCGACGCCGCGCTCGTCGGGCTGGGGCTCGCCCCGGACGACGCCGACTGGGACGTCCCGCTCACCCCGCTGCCCCGCGCGCCCTTCTCCGACCGCGCCCGCGAGAACGCGCGCTGGGCCCGCGAGTACGTGGGCCCCTGGGTCCGGCGACGGGTCCGGCACGAGTCCTCGGGCGACGGCCGCGCCGCCAAGTACCCGGACCTCACCGACTGGACCTGAGCCGTGCGGGCATCCGTTCTGCTGCCTCGACGGGCGAGGAGCAGCAGAACGGATGCCCACACGATTCAGGCGAGGAAGAGCGCTCGCAGCCGGCGGGTGGTGACGGTCAGGCCGACCGCGACCATCGCCACGAAGTACAGGACGTGCCACCAGATGCCGGGCGCGAGGTCGCCCGTCGTGAGCCCGCGCACGAGCTCGACGGCGTGCCACAGCGGCATGGCCTGGATGAGCCACTGGAGCGGGGCCGGGTAGACGCTGATCGGGAAGAACGTCGCGGACAGCAGGAACATCGGCAGCAGCACGATGTTGATCCAGTCCATCTGCTGGAAGGTCTTCATGAGGCTCGTGATGGCCATGCCGAACGACGCGAACGCGAACGCGACCAGCACGACGGCGGGCAGCGCGAGGATCGCCGTCCAGGACAGGTTGAGGCCCATGACCTGCATGACGGTGAGGAAGCCGGTGGCGTAGACCGCGCCACGCAGCAGGGCGTAGGAGATCTCGCCCAGCGCCACGTCGAGCGGCCCGAGGGACGTCGCGAGCATGGCCTCGTACAGCCGCGCGAACCGCATCTTGAAGAACACGTTCCACGTGGAGTCGTAGACGGCGCCGTTCATCGCGGAGACCGCGAGCAGTCCCGGCGCGATGTACGCCGCGTACTCGACCGTCAGCCCGGACGGCAGCGTCACGTCCCCGACGTACGTCCCCAGCCCGACGCCCATCGCGAGCAGGTAGAACACGGGCTCGAAGAAGCCCGAGAGCACCACGGTCCAGTTGCTCGTCTTGGTCGCCGACAGGTTGCGCGCGACGACGGCGCGCGCGTTCCCCGCGTAGAGCGCGCTCACGCCGCCGGAGCGCGCGAGCGCGGTGGACAGGTCCCCGCTCATGCGCGCAACCTCCTCGTGAACCGGCGCCGCACCGCGAGCCAGCCGCCGGCGACCAGCCCGACGAGCACCACGACGTGGACGGCGATCAACCAGCCCGGCTCGCTCTCGCCGTACGACACGACGCGCCCCAGCTGCGTGGCGTGCCACAGCGGCGAGACCCAGCCGATCCAGTGCAGCCAGCCCGGCAGCGTCGACAGGGGGTAGAACGTGCCGGAGAACAGGAACATCGGAGTGAAGATGAACCGCTGCACGATCGCGAACTGGCCCTTGTCCTCGGTCAACCCCGCCGAGTACGCCATGAGCGGCAGCCCGAACGCGAGCCCGCCCATGATCCCGATGAACGGCAGCACGAGCACCGTCCAGGAGTGGCCCAGGGCCCCGAAGGCGAGCGCCAGGACCGCGTACGCGAGGGTGGTGAAGAACATCCGCACCAGGACGGCGATCACGATGCCGCCGGCGAGCTGGCTCGGCTCGACGGGCGTCGCGTTGACCCCCCAGAAGAGCTTCCTCCAGCGGAAGCCCTCCATGATCACGTAGGTGAACTCCTCGGTCGCGACCGAGACGGCGGAGGTCACGAGGAGCGCGGGCGCCACGAAGACCACGTAGTCCACCGGGCCGTTCGGTCCCGAGGCGACGGGGGTGTCGATGAAGGTCGCGAGCCCCATGCCGAGGCCCAGGAGGTACAGGAGCGGGCTGCCGAGCCCGCCGACGACGATCGTCCAGCCGTACGCCTTCATGGCGCGCAGGCGGTACTCGGCGACGTACCACGCGCCGAGACGACGGACAGGCGCCTCGGGGGCGGCGTCCTCAGGAAGCAGGGTGCTCATTCGATGAGGCTCCGCCCCGTGAGGCGGAGGAACACGTCCTCGAGGCTCGACCGGCGCACCAGGCTTGTGGTGGGCCGCAGGCCGCGGGCGGCGACCTGCTCGAGGATCGCCTCGCCGTCGGACGCGTAGACGAGCACGCGGTCCGGGAGGATCTCGAGCCGGTCCCCCACCTCCGCGAGCACCCGGGCCGCCTCCTCGTTGCGGTCCGTGCCGAAGCGCAGCTCCGCGACCTCGCGCGACGAGTAGCGCCGGATCAGCTCCGCGGGGCTACCCTCCGCCATGATCTGGCCGTGGTCGACGACGACGAGCCGCTCGCACAGCTGCTCGGCCTCGTCCATGAAGTGGGTCGTGACGACGAGCGTGGTGCCCTGCTCCTTGAGCCGGAACAGCCGGTCCCAGAGGATGTGGCGCGCCTGCGGGTCGAGGCCCGTGGTCGGCTCGTCGAGCATGAGGAGCCGAGGCTCGTTGACGAGCGCCCGGGCGATCGTGAGCCGGCGCTTCATGCCGCCCGACAGCTCGTCGACCTTCGCGTCCGCGCGCTCGCTGAGCTGGGCGAACTCCAGCAGCTCCGTCGCGCGCTGCGCGCACACCGACCGCGGGATCCCGAAGTACCTGCCGTACGTGACGAGGTTGCCGCGGGCGGTGAGCTCCCCGTCGAGGTTGTCCTCCTGCGGAACGACGCCGAGCTGGGCGCGGATGCGGGGACCGTGGTCGTCCGGGTCGAGGCCAAGGACCGTCAGGTCTCCGCCCGAGCGCGCCGAGACCGCTCCTACCATCCGCATGGTCGTCGACTTTCCGGCGCCGTTGGGGCCGAGCAGGCCGAACGACTCGCCCGGCGCCACCTCGAAGTCGATGCCGTCGACGGCCACGAAGTCACCGAAGCGCTTCGTCAGGCCGCGCGCGGCGACCACGGGTCCACCGCCCGACGTCGCAGCGGTACGGGTCAGCGATGCGGCCTGGGGTGGTCGTGCCCCCTCGGGCGTCGGTGTCGTGGGCACCAGGACACGGTACCCAGCGCTGCCGACAGAGGTCACCGCCGACCCGGGCGGGGGGCGCACGGGGAGCCCGACGAGTAGGGTGCCGATATGCGAGGTGTCGCGCGCTTCTTCGCCCGTCCCACCCGGCCGGATCCGCGGATCGGGTTCGTCGTGGCCGCCGTCGTGGTCTTCATTGCCCAGACGGTGGTGTTCTTCCGGCACGGCAGCCCCTGGTGGGGCGTCTTCGGCATCGTCGTCGTGGTGGCGTGGACCGACCGCGTCGTCCGAGACCTGCAGCTGCGACACCGGCTCCGGCGCGCCCGTCGGTCCACTCACGCGGCGCCCGAGCCCGCCTGGAGCGGGCGCTGACGCGACCGCGCCGGCCGGCCACAGAGACGGCTGCGTGCAGAGGGAGCCGCCTGTCGGGTTCGAACCGACGACCTTTCGCTTACAAGGCGAGCGCTCTACCAGCTGAGCTAAGGCGGCACGCCGGGCGCCGTCGTCGCGGTGGGGACGCGGCGGGCGCACGGATGCGCGGGACAGCCTACCGGGCGTGCGGCGTCCGCGGGGGACGACGAAGCCCGGGCCGCCGCGCGGTCCCGGGCTTCGTCGTGGGTCGCTGCGCGCGACCGCGGTGGGTCAGTTGGTCGAGCCGGACTTGGCCGCCTCGATGGCCGACTTCAGCGCGCCGGCCTCGGTCCAGTTGCCGTCCCAGCGCTTGCCGTTGATGAGGATCGTCGGGGTGCCGAAGCCGCCCTGCGAGTTGAACAGCGCCTTGTCGTTGCCGGCGTGGTCGGTCCACGCGTCGACCCAGTCCGCGAAGGTGTGCTTGCTGAACTGGTCGGCCACCTTCTGCGACACGCCGGCCTGCACCGCGTAGTCCTTGAGCTGGTCGTCCGTCAGGCCCGTGCTGCCTTCCTTGGGCTGGTTCGCGTAGAGCGCCTCGTGGAACTGGATGACCTTGTCGGGCTCCTGGTCCGCGACCGTCGCGAAGGCGCTGCCGGAGCGCGTCGAGTAGTTCGTGCCCTGCGAGTTCGCGTTGAGGATCGCGACCGGGTGCATGACGAACGTGATGGTGCCGTCCTCGCGGAGCGAGTCGAGGTCGTCCTTGTTGACCTGCTCGAACGTGCCGCAGTTGGGGCACATGTAGTCGAAGTACAGGTCGAGCGTCACGGCGCCGGGGTTCGTCTTGCCGGCGACGCCGTCCTTGTCGACGGGGATGCCGCCGCCGTCGTCCACGGACTCGGCCGTCGAGGGCGCCTTGAGGTCCGCGAGGGACTTCGGCTGGTTGGCCCGGTTGATGAACACCACCGCGAGGACCACGGCCACGACCAGCAGGACGAGCACGCCGATCGTGATGAAGCGGTTCCGCTTCTCACGGCGCTCCTGCTCCTGGCGGAGCTTGAGAGCCTCCGCGCGCGCGGCGTCGCGGCGCTGCGCCTTGGTCAGGTTCGAGTCGTCGGGCATCACGTGTCCTGTTCTCGCTCACGCGCGACGCGTTCGGGCGCCTCGCTCCATAGGGGCTCAGCGTATCCAAGCGGCCGAGGCTGGGAGACGCCTGAGCGCGTGGGACCGCGCCCGCCGTCGTCGGCGTCGCCGACCGTGCGAGCCGCGCACCCGAAGCTCGACCACGGGCTTGCCTACCGATCCGTCGAAGAATCGGGGCACAACCCCGTTCTCGGCCGCGGACCTGGGCGACAACCCCGTGCTCGGCGAGGAAGGCCGTCCCGACCATGGGGATGCTCACCCCACGTCCCGCCGACCATGCGTCCATCCCCCTTCCCGGCGCCGAAAGGGTGCACAACGACATGCTCGGCGAGGAAGCGGGTGCCCCACCCCATGTTCGCCACGAGAAGTGGTGCACAACCGCCGCATGCTCGGACACGAGAGGCGACGGCGGCGCGGAACCCGGCCACGCCGGCGGTGCGGGGACCCACGCGGTGGTGAGACGCCGCACGAGGTCGTGGGTCCCGGGGTGTGCGCGCGACCGTGGCGGGGCTGGCGGGAGCCGACCGAGGAACGAGGGAGGCGGATGGTAGGTCGCG
>NZ_JBHUWD010000036.1:0-56916 GCF_042670205.1 Luteimicrobium sp. NPDC057192
GCGTACTTCTTGTGCGACACGCCCGGTGTGTCGCACAAGAAGTACGCACTCACGGGGAGGGGGTGGCGGTCAGAGGGCGCGGAGCGCGACGACGGTCGCGACGGCCGCCTCGGCCGCCTCGGCACCCTTGTCCTCCTTCGACCCCGGCAGGCCGGCGCGGTCGAGCGCCTGCTGCTCGTCGTCGCAGGTGAGCACGCCGAACCCGACGGGCACGCCCGTCCGCGTGGCGACGTCCGTGAGCCCGTGCGTGGCCGCCTCGCAGACGTACTCGAAGTGCGGGGTCCCGCCGCGGATCACGACGCCGAGCGCCACGACCGCGTCCGACGTCGCCGCCGCGCGCGCCGCCGCGACGGGCAGCTCGAACGTGCCCGGCACGCGGATCTCCCGCACGTCCGTGACGTTCGCCTCCGCGAGGGCACGGCGAGCGCCCGCGAGCAGGCCGTCCATGACGACGTCGTGCCAGCTCGCCGCGACGACCGTGACCCGCAGGCCGGTCCCGTCGGTGTGGATGGTCGGTGCTCCGGCGCCGCTCATGCGTGCTCCTCCGTGTCGTTGTCGGTGATGGACTCCAGCAGGTGGCCCATCTGGGTCTTCTTGGTGCGCAGGTAAGCGTCGTTGTAGACGGAGCGCCCCACCTCGAGCCGGCGCGTCGACGCCACGTCGATCCCGCTCGCGGTCAGCCCCGACACCTTGGCCGGGTTGTTGGTGAGCAGCTCGACCCGGTCGAGCCCGAGGTCAGCGAGGATCGCGGCCGCGGCCCCGTACTCGCGCCGGTCCACGGGCCAGCCCAGCTCGAGGTTCGCCTGCACGGTGTCGAGCCCGGCGTCCTGCAGCGCGTACGCGTGGACCTTGGCCAGCAGCCCGATGCCGCGCCCCTCGTGGCCCCTCAGGAAGACGACCGCGCCGCCTTCGCGTGTCACCGTCTCCATGGCGGCGTGGAGCTGGGGGCCGCAGTCGCATCGCAGCGACCCGAACGCGTCCCCGGTCAGGCACTCGGAGTGCACGCGGACGACGGGCGTCTCGGCGGGCTCGAGCGGCGGGTTCGCGGGCACGAGCGCGACGTGCTCCGCCCCCGTCCGCAGGTCGCGGTACCCGTGGATCCGGAAGTGCCCGTGAGCCGTCGGGAGGAAGGCCTCGGTCGTGGCGCGGACCCGCGGGACCCGTGCGCCGTCGCCCGGCGCCGCCTCGCTCGCACTCACCGGGTCGTGCTCGCGCCGCCACGCGATGAGGTCCGCGATGGTGAGGATCAGCAGCCCGTCCCGCTCGGCCAGCTCCTCGACGTCGCCCAGCCGCATCATCGTGCCGTCGTCGTTCACGAGCTCGGCGATCGCGCCGACGACGCCGGCTCCCGCCAGGCGGCACAGGTCCACCGCGGCCTCGGTGTGGCCCGCCCGGTGCAGCACCCCGCCCGGCACCGCCCGCAACGGCAGCACGTGGCCGGGCCGGATCAGGTCGGACGGCCCGCTCGCCGTGTCCGCGAGGACCTGCAGCGTGCGGGTGCGGTCCGCGGCCGAGATGCCCGTCGTGACCCCCGTCGCCGCGTCGACCGTGACCGTGTAGGCAGTACGCCGCGGGTCCTGCGACTGCGGCACCATGAGCGGCAGCTCGAGCGCGTCCGCCCGCCACGTCGGCATCGGCGCGCACAGGTACCCGCTCGAGTGCCGGATCGTCCATGCGACCCACTCGGCGCTCGCGGCCTGCGCCGACAGGACGACGTCCACCTCGTTCTCGCGCTCGGGCGAGTCCGCGACGAGCACGGGACGGCCGGCGCGCAGCTCCTCGAGGGCCTCCTCCACGGTGGCCAGCCGGACGGCGCTCATGCCCGCTCCTCGGTCGTGGCGGGGGCGGCCGCGACCTGCAGGTGCTGCAGGTGGCGCTCCACGTACTTCGACAGCACGTCGACCTCGAGGTTGACGACGTCGGACGTACCGAGCCGCCCGAGGGTGGTGTCGGCGAGGGTCGTGGGGATGAGGGAGACGCCGAACGCGTCGTCGAACACCCAGGTGACCGTGAGCGAGACCCCGCTCACGGTGACCGAGCCCTTCTCGGCGAGGTAGCGCGCGACGTCGGGCGAGGTCGCGACCGTGACCTCGTCCCACCGCGGTCCGGGGACCCGCTCCCGGATCGTGCCGATGCCGTCGACGTGGCCCTGGACGACGTGGCCTCCCAGGCGGGCGTCGGCCCGCAGCGCGCGCTCGAGGTTGACGCCGCGGCCCGGGGCGAGCTTCTCGAGGGCCGTGCGCCGCAGGGTCTCGGGCATGAGGTCCGCGCTGAACGTCCCCGGGCCGGCCGACCCGAGCGACGTCACGGTGAGACAGACACCGTCGACGGCGATCGAGTCGCCGTGCCCGGCGTCGGACGTCACGAGCGGGCCGCGCACGGTGAGCACCGCGTCCTTCTCGGGTCCGTCGGGGAACTCGATCCCGACGACCTCGCCGACCTCTTCGACGATCCCGGTGAACATCAGGCCTCCTGTGCAGTTGGGCGAGAGGGAGAGGGATGCGTGCGCGCCGTCAGCAGGACGTCGTCCCCCAGCCGGCGCACGTCGTGCGTGCGCCAGCGGGGCGCGTCCGCGAGGGTCGTGACGCCGAGGTCGCCGACGGCGCCCCGGCCGGCCCCGAGCAGCACGGGCGCGACGTAGGCGTGCAGCTCGTCGACGACGCCCGCGTCCAGGAACGCGGTGGCGAGCCGCGGCCCGCCCTCGACGAGCAGGGTGCGGACCTCGCGCGCGGCGAGCGCGGCGAGGACCTCGGTCACGTCGTGCGTTGCGAGGTGGACGAGCGCGCCGCCCTCCTCGGTCCGCAGCCGGGCGGCAGGGGGAACGTCGCGCCGCCCGACGACGACGCGCAGCGGCTGGTGCGCGGCGAGACCGCCGCCCGGCCGGCGGGCGGTCAGGGCGGGGTCGTCGGCCGCCACGGTCCCCGTGCCGACGGCGATCGCGTCGACGGTCGCGCGGACCTCGTGCGCGTGAGTGCGCGCCTCGGGGCCGGTGATCCATCGGCTCGAGCCGTCCGCGGCGGCGACGCGCCCGTCGAGGGTCGTGGCCGTCTTGAGGATCACGTAGGGGCGGCCCGCGGCGGCCGCCGTGGCCCAGGCGTGGGTGAGCTCGGTCGCCGCCGACGTCGGGCGGAGCTCGGTCCGCACGCCGCGGCTCGCGAGGTGCTCCGCTCCCCCGGCCGCGACCGGGTTCGGGTCCGCGACCGCGTAGACCACCTCGGCGACGCCGGCCTGCTCGAGCGCGACGGCGCAGGGACCGGTCCGACCGGTGTGGTTGCACGGCTCGAGGGTGACGACCGCGGTCGCGCCCCGGACGTCGACGCCCGCCTCGCGCGCCGCGGCCAGCGCCGCCGCCTCGGCGTGGGGTGTGCCCGCGCCGCGGTGCCAGCCCTCGGCGAGGACGGTCCGCTCCGGCGCGCCCGCGGCGGAGGGCGCGAGGAGCACGCACCCGACGCGCGGGTTCGGACCCCAGGACGGCCCGCGGGTCGCGAGCTCGACGGCGTGCGCCATGGCGTCGTCGACGGAGGCGACGGCGCGGGGTGCCGCGGCGGCGGGGTGGTCGGTCATGGCGGTGCGGGCGGTCCTTCCGGGCGGTGCGTCGGCGCACCTGCTCCGGGGGTCGGACGAGGCCCGGGTGCGCCACGTCAGGCATGGCACCCCGCACCACGGGACGTCACGACGACGCCCCGCACGCACTGCCTCCCATCCGGACTTTCACCGTCGGTCCCGGAATTCCACCAGGTCAACCGCCCCGCTGCCTCGGTCGAGGCTGCTGGACGGGTCGCGGACTGTCACCGCCGGTTCGGACTTTCACCGACCCCGGAGCACGTGCTCGTTGCTTGCTAACGATGATGCCACACGCCGTGTTCCCGGCCGGGCACGAGCGGCCCTGTGACCGCCTGTTGGGACGACGTGTCAGTGCGCGTGCCCCGACGCGAGCTGCCGCAGCGCGTCGATCTCCGCCGGGACGTCGTCGGCCCCGTACACCGCCGAGCCCGCGACGAAGACGTTCGCGCCTGCGTCGGCGGCGCGCTCGATCGTCGAGCGCGAGACCCCGCCGTCGACCTGGACCCACACGTCGAGGTCGGCGGCCGAGATCGCCCGCCGCGCGCGGTGGATCTTCGGGAGCGTGCCGTCGATGAACGACTGGCCGCCGAATCCCGGCTCGACCGTCATGACGAGCAGCATGTCGATCTCGGAGAGCAGGTCGAGGAACGGCTCGACGGGCGTCGCGGGGCGCAGCGCGAGGCCCGCGCGGGACCCCAGCCGCCGCAGCTCGCGCGCGAGCCGGACGGGGGCGGTGGCGGCCTCCGCGTGGAACGTCACGGACTGCGCGCCGGCCTCGGCGAAGCCCGGGGCCCAGCGGTCGGGGTCCTCGATCATGAGGTGGGTGTCCACGGGGACGGGGCTCACCTGGACGAGCCGCTCGACGACCGGCAGGCCGATCGTGAGGTTCGGCACGAAGTGGTTGTCCATGACGTCGACGTGCGCCCAGTCGGCCGTCGCGATCTTCCCGAGGTCACGCTCGAGGTTCGCGAAGTCGGCGGACAGGATGCTCGGGGCGATGAGGGCTGCCATGCGGCCCAGCCTAGGGGCGGACGACCGCCGCGGGCGCGCCGCCCGCGGTGGGATGATCGGGGCGTGAAGATCCTCTCGATCCAGTCAGCGGTCGCCTACGGGCACGTCGGGAACTCGGCAGCCGTCTTCCCGCTCCAGCGCATCGGCGTCGAGGTGCTCCCCGTGTACACGGTGAACTTCTCGAACCACACCGGCTACGGCCAGTGGCGCGGCCCCCTCATCAGCCCCGACGACGTGCGCGAGGTCCTCCGAGGGATCGAGGAGCGCGGGGTCCTCCCCCAGGTCGACGTCGTCCTCTCGGGATACCAGGGCGGCGAGGGCATCGCCGACGTGATCCTCGAGGCCGTCGAGCGCGTCAAGGCCGCCAACCCCGACGCCGTGTACTCGTGCGACCCGGTGATGGGCAACGCGAAGTCGGGCTGCTTCGTCGCCCCCGCGATCCCCGTGCTGCTGCGCGACCGCGTGGTCCCGGCGGCCGACATCATCACGCCCAACCAGTTCGAGCTGGGCTTCCTCACCGGCACCGAGCCGGACACGCTCGAGTCCACGCTCGCCTCGGTCGAGCTGGTCCGTGCCACCGGGCCTCGCACCGTCCTCGTGACGAGCGTCGAGCGCCCCGACCGCGAGGACGGCACCATCGAGATGCTCGCCGTCGACGACAGCGGCGCGTGGCTCGTCACGACCCCCTACATCCCGATGAAGGCCAACGGCTCGGGCGACGTGACGGCCGCGCTCTTCACGGCGCACTACCGCCGCACGGGCGACCTCGCGGACGCCCTCGCGCGCACCACCTCGAGCGTCTTCGACCTGCTCACGCGCACCCACGAGTCGGGCGAGCGCGAGCTCCAGCTCGTCGAGTCGCAGGAGGCGTACGCGCACCCTCGGATGCAGTTCACGCCGGAGCGCGTCGCCTGACCGCGCCCCGGCGGGGCGTCGCTAGGCCGCCCGACGGCGCAGCAGCGTGAGGTGCATGGCGTCCGTCCCGTGGACGTGGGGCCACAGCTGCACGTCGAGGCGGTCGGCGAGCGGTATCGCCTCGCCCGCGACACGGCGCACCGCCTCGGCGGCGTCCACGCGCTCGACGTCGTCGCGGCGCCGCAGCACGTCGTCCACGACGACCCGCGTCTCCGCGAGGTGCGGCGAGCACGTCACGTAGGCGACGAGCCCGCCGGGCCGGACGGCGTCGAGCGCGGAGGCGAGGAGCTCGCGCTGGAGCGCGGTGAGGTCCTGCAGGTCGGTGGGCGTGCGGCGCCAGCGGGACTCCGGGCGGCGGCGCAGCGCACCCAGGCCCGTGCAGGGCGCGTCGAGCAGCACGCGGTCGTAGGCGCCCGGCTCGAGCGTCCCGACCTCGCGGCCGTCGCCCGTCCGGACCTCCGTGACCGCGTCGCGCACCGCGCGGACGGACCGCTCGACGAGCCGCGCCCGGTGCGGCGCGACCTCGTTGGCGACGACCGTCGCACCCCGCTCGAGCGCCAGCGCGCCGAGCAGCGCCGCCTTCCCTCCCGGCCCGGCGCACAGGTCGAGCCAGCGCTCCCCCGCGCCCGCGGCACCGTCGACGTCCGCGGCGGCGAGGGCGAGCGTGACGAGCTGGCTCCCCTCGTCCTGCACCCCCACGCGCCCCTCGGTGACGCCGGGCACGGCGGCGGGGTCGCTGCCGGGCAGCACGACGGCGGTCGGGGCCCAGCGTCCGGCGGCGCCGTGCGCGTCGGACCGGACCTCGTCGGGGTCGGCGAGGCCGGGCCGCGCGACGAGCGTCACACGGGGCGCGGTGTTGTCGGCCTCGAGGAGCGCCGGCAGGTCGTCCGCCGTGAGCCCGTTGCCGACGAGCGCCTCACGGAGCGAGCGGACGATCCACGCCGGGTGGCTCTGCGTCGCGGCCAGGGCGGCCGTCTCGTCGGGAGCGGTGACCCGCAGCTCCTCGAGCCAGGCGTCGAGGTCGCGCTCCGCCACGCGCCGCAGGACCGCGTTGACGAACTGTCCCGCGCCGCTGCCGACCCGGTCGCGGACCAGCCCGACGGTCTCGGAGACGGCCGCGTGCGGCGGGACCCGCATCCCGAGGAGCTGGTGCGCGCCGAGCCGCAGCGCGTCGAGGACCGGCGGGTCGGTCTCGGCCAGGGGCCGTGACGAGCACCGCGACAGGATCGCGTCGTACCGGCCGCGGAGCCGGAGCGTGCCGTAGGCGAGCTCGGTCGCGAAGGCAGCGTCCCTGCCTTCGATGCGTCGCTCGCGCAGCAGCGGCGGCAGGACGAGGTTCGCGTAGGCGTCGGACGCGTCGACGTCGCGGAGCACGTCGAACGCCGCGGTCCGCGCGGGGTCCGCCGCGCGGCGGCGCTGCGACGGCGCCTGCGAGCTGCGGTTCCGGTCTCCGCGCAGTCGTGCGGCGCCCCGCTCGCGCCCGCGCGAGTCGCGGCCGTCGTAGCCCCCGCGACCGCCCTGGCCGCTCACGCGGCCGCCTCCGCACCGAGCACGGCGTCGCCGCCGAGGCGCGCTCCCCGCGCCCAGTCGGCCGCCGCCATGTGCTTCTTGCCGACGGGCGCGACGTTGCCGAGCTCCACGGCGTGGGTCGCGGTGCCGACTAGCACCTCACGCTTCCCGGTCCGGACCTGGCCCGGGGCGAGGTCGGTGACGTCGGTGCGGGGCCGGACGGGACCGAGCCCGAGCCGTCCTCCGTCGGGCGCCGTGGTCCACGCCCCCGGCGCCGGGGTGCAGCCGCGCACGAGCCGGTCGATCGCGAGGGCGGGCCGGCTCCAGACGACGCGGGCGTCGTCGGGGGTGATCTTGGGAGCGAGGCTGACGCCGTCGGCGGGCTGCTCCACGGGGGTCGCGGTTCCGTCCTCGATCGCGTCGAGCGTCCCGAGGAGCAACGGGGTGCACGCGGTCGAGAGGCGGCCGAGGAGATCGCCGGACGTGTCACGCGCCCGCACGGTCTCGGTCATCGTCCCGAACACCGGGCCCTCGTCGAGTCCGGGCGTGAGCCGGAACGTCGAGACGCCCGTGACCTCGTCGCCCGCCATGACGGCGCGCTGCACGGGGGCGGCCCCGCGCCAGGCCGGGAGGAGCGAGAAGTGGACGTTGACCCAGCCGTGGGGGACGGCGTCGAGGACGGCGCGCGGGAGGATCTCGCCGTAGGCGACCACGACCGCGGCATCGACGCGCAGGCCGGCGAGGACGTCGAGGAAGCCCTCGCTGCGCGGCCGCGCCGTGATCACGGGCAGGCCGGCCTCCTCGGCGCGCACGCGGACGGGGCTCGGGGTGAGGGCCCGGCCTCGGCCCACCCTGGCGTCGGGACGCGTGAGCACGGCGACGACCTCGTGGCGCGAGCCGAGGAGCGCCTCGAGCGACGGAACGGCGACGTCCGGGGTCCCGGCGAAGAGGAGGCGCATGGGCCCGATTCTACGGGCGGGCAGCGTCGTCGGTGGTCGCGGCCGCGGCGGAGGTGGGCGCCGAACGGTGCAGCACCGCTCCGACGACGAGTCCCGCGAGCAGCGCCCAGAACGCCGCACCCACGCCTGCGAGCGCGACCCCGGACGCCGCGACGACGAACGCCACGACCGCCGGCTCGCGCGGCCCGTCCGCGACGAACGCCCCCCGCAGCGCGCCCGCGAGGCTGCCGAGCAGCGCCAGCCCGGCAGCGGCCTCCACGACGCCGTCGGGCGCGAGGGCGACGAGCGCCGCGAGCCACGTCGAGGCGAGCGCGAGCACCACGTAGCACCAGCCGGCGACGTGCGCCGCGAGCCAGCGGCGGCGCGGGTCGGGGGCGGCGTCGGGCGAGGCGGCGAGGGCCGCGGTGATCGCGGCGAGGTTCACGGCGTGCCCACCGACCGGCGCCGCGAGCACCGTGCCGATCCCGGTCACCGTCATGGCGGACCGCCACGGCACGCGGTACCCGAAGGTCCCGAGCACGGCGACGCCGGGGACGTTCTGCGACGCCATCGTGACGAGGAACAGGGGAACCGCCAGCCCGACGACGGCCTGCCAGGTCAGGTGCGGCGTCGTCCAGACCAGGTGCCCGACCGACGCGCCCGGGAGCCCGCCGTGCCGGAGCTCGTCGACCACGACGAGGGCCAGCGTCAGCGCGAGGGCGGCCGGCGTCGCCCACCGCGGCGCGAGCCGCAGGAGCACGAGCCAGACGACCACCACCGGGACCACGAACGCGGGCTCGGAGGCGAGAGCGCGCACGGGAGCGAGGCACAGGGTCAGGAGCACGCCCGCGAGCATGGCTTGCGCGACCGGCACCGGGATCCGCCCGACGAGCGCCCCCAGCCGCGGCCATGCGGCCGTGACCAGCACGAGCACCCCCACGAGCACGAACGCCCCGACGGCGGCGGCCCACCCTCCCGCGACCGTTCCGGTACTCACGAGCAGCGCCGCGCCGGGCGTCGACCAGGCGAGCGTGAGCGGGATCCGGTGCCGCCACGAGAGCAGGACCATCCCGATCCCCTGGGCCAGGCAGAGCGCGGCAAGCCCGGAGCCGGCCTGCGCCGGCGTCGCCCCGACAGCCCGGAGCCCGGCGATGACCACCGCGAACGAGCTGGAGAACCCGACGAGAGCAGTGACGACGCCCGCGAGCACCGGCCGGGACCGGTCGCTGCGGGCGACCCGGGAGCGTTCCATATACGGAACGATAGTCTGAGCCTGTGGCAGCGCACGAGCACCCGGACCCGAGCGACGACGTCGCCCTCCGCGTGGGCCGCCGGATCCGGCAGCTCCGTGAAGGCCGCGGGCTCTCGCTGTCAGCGCTGGCCGCGCACGCGGGCGTCGGCAAAGGCCTGTTGTCCGAGCTCGAGGCGGGGCGCCGCAACCCCACGCTCGCGAGCCTCTACGCGCTCGCGGGACCGCTCCGGGTCACGCTCGCCGACCTCCTGGGCGACGCGCCCGGCAGCGTCGTCGACGGCGAGGGCGCCCGGAGCAGGCTGCTCGACGTGCGCACCGAGGACGACGGCACGACCGTCGAGGTCTACACGCTCGAGCACGACCCCGGCGTGGCGCGTCGGTCTCCCGCGCACGCACCCGGCGTCGTCGAGCACCTCGTGACCACGCGCGGGCGGTTCCGGGTCGTCCGCCACGGCGAGGACGGCGACGAGGTGCACGACGCGCCGCAGGGGCGGCACGTGAGCTGGACCAGCGACGTCGCGCACTCCTACGAGGCGGGACCCGACGGCGCGACGGCCGTCCTGGTGATCACGACCCCGCGAGGCTGACCCCGAGGCCGCGCAGGTCGCGCCGCAACGCCCCCGCCGTGGTGAAGCGCACCGCGACGAAGCCCACCCGCGCGGCCGCCTCGACGTTCGCCGGAGAGTCGTCGACGAAGACCGTGCGGGCCGGGTCGAGCCCGAACCGCTCGGCCGCGCGCTCGAAGATCGCGGGGTCGGGCTTGACGAGCCCCTCGCGGCCCGAGACGAGCACGTCCTCGAGCAGTCCGATGGCGGGCGCCGCGACGGGCCCGTGGGGGTACGTCTCCGCCGACCAGTTCGTCAGCCCGTAGAGCCGCAGCCCGAGCGCCCGCAGCTCCCGCACGACGTCCTCGCTGCCGGGGACCGGCCCCGCGAGGGTCGCAGCAAAGCGGGTCACGTAGGCGTCGATGAGAGGCGCGTGGTGCGGGTGCGTCGCGGCGACCTCGTCGCGGACGTCAGCCCACGACAGGCCGGCGTCGGCGCGGAGGTTGAGGCGGGGGAAGTCGACGTCGGCGAAGAACCGCTCGACGTCGTCGCGCGAGGCGATCCCCTCGAACGCGCCGTGCGGGTCCCACCGGACGAGCACGTTCCCGAGGTCGAACAGGACGGCCTCGACGGGCTCCTGGCGGTCGGCAGCGGGTTCGATGGTCACACGATCTCCTTCGGGTCGAGCCGGACACGGAGGTCGCCGCCCTCGCGGCGCGCGCTGCGCACGGCGAGCGACGTCGCCAGCTGGCGCGCCAGCTCGCGGCCTTCCTCCCACGGCACACGGACGAGCACCCGGACGGGTTCGGCGCCCGGCAGGACGAGCGCGCCGTCGTCGGGCGCGCGACCCGGGCGCTGCGTGGACACCGGGTCGAGCGTCACGGGGCCGAGCACGGCGTCCCCGGTGGCCAGGGCGACGCGCCCGACGACGGCGGACACCGCGGTGCGCTCCCCCTCGACGGACGCCATGCGCACCGCGGGCGGCAGACCGAGCTCCGCCACCTCGTCGAGCTCGCGCGCGGCCAGCCCGACAGGGTCCCAGCGCACGAGCGCCCCGGTGGGCGCGGGGGCCGCGTCGCCGACGAGGAGAACCGTGCCGCCGTCCGGTGCGGCGCGGACGAGCGCGGCCGCGGCGAGCCACCGGGCGAGCGCGTCCTGCGCCACGCCGAGACCACGACCGGCCGTGCTCGCGGCGGCGTCGAGCAGCAGCGCGCACGCGTAACCACCGGTCGCGACCGGCTCGGCGCCGGGCGTCGAGACGACGATCGCGCGCCGCGCCGGCACGGTGTCGAGCACCCCCGTCGCCGCGCCCGACACCCGCACCGTGACCCCGGGAAACGCGCGCCCGAGCTCCTCGGCCGTGCGCCCCGAGCCCACGGACGTCGCACGCAGGCCGTGCGCGCCGCACTCGTCGCACGTCCAGTCCGCGGCCAGCCGGCCGCACCAGCGGCACTGAGGGTCCGTGCGCGCGCCCGACAGGCCGAGCGGCCCATGGCAGGTCGCGCAGCGCGCGGGGGTCCGGCAGCGCGAGCACGCGACCACGGGGACGTACCCGCTGCGCGGGACCTGGACGAGCACCGGACCGGCCTCGAGGGCCTGCCGGACGGCGTGCAGCGCAGGCGCGGGAAGACGCGCCGCGGCACCCGGGCCCTCCTTCGCGAGCTCGACCGACGTCAGCGCCCGCACCCGCGGGGTCCGCTCGCGCACGACCGCCCGCGGCGCGACGACGTCCTTGGCCCAGCCGCGGGACACCAGCGCCTGGGTCGCGGTCGTGCGGGCGTGCGAGCCCACGAGGAACGCGCACCGCTCGAGCTCCGCGCGCAGCGCGAGGACCTCCCGGGTGTGCGGGTAGGGGGCGCGCGGCTCGGCGTGCGTCTCGGC
The DNA here is from genome assembly GCF_042670205.1 of Luteimicrobium sp. NPDC057192. Lineage (NCBI taxonomy): Bacteria > Bacillati > Actinomycetota > Actinomycetes > Micrococcales > Luteimicrobium > Luteimicrobium sp. NPDC057192. Next base: position 11,616 of record NZ_JBHUWD010000036.1, read on the forward strand.
GGTGTCGTCCCAGCAGACCACGAGCCCCAGCTCCGGCACGGGCGCGAACGCAGCGGCGCGCGTCCCGATCGCCACCCGGACGTCGCCGCGCAGCACCGCGAGGAACTGCGCGTAGCGGGCCGACGGCCCGTCGTCGGCCGTGAGGTGCGCGACCCGGCCCCCGGTCGAGGGCACCCACGGCCCGAGCCCGCGCGCCTCGAGGGCGCGCGAGAGGCGGGCGACGTCCCGCGCGTCGGGCAGGACGACGAGGGCGCCGCGTCCCCCGGCGACCGTGACCCGCACGGCCTCGGCGAGGGCGGCCGACCAGTGCGCACCCGTCTCGACGAGCGGGTCCGGTCCGGGCAGCGTCGTCCAGGCCGCGCGCGGCGCGCCACCGGCAGCGAGGTGGCGCAGGAGCGCGACCCCGCCCCGGTACGCACGCCATTCCCCGGGCGCCGCAGCCAGGGCGGGGAGGTCGGCGTCGGCGGCGTCGGCGTGCGCCGCCTGCTCGGTGCGGGCGTGCCGAGGAGGCACGGCGAGACGGAGGACGTCGGCGAGCGTGCCCGCGTACCGGTCCGCCACGGTGCGCGCGAGCCGGAGCACCGACGGCGTGAGGACACGCTCGGGCGAGACCACGCGGCGCAGCGGGACCAGGCGGTCCCCGTGCTCGGACGACTCCGCGCGCTCGAGCACGTACCCGCCGACGTCCTGCCCGCCGAACCGGACCTTGACCCGGACGCCCGGCTGGGCGGCGTCGCTCGCGTCCGCCGGGACGGCGTAGTCGAACGTGCGGTCGAGGTGGGCCGGGGGCAGCTCGAGCGCGACCCGCGCGACCGGAAGCTCCTCGGCGAGCGGGATGCCGCCCTCGGCTACGCGTCGACGTCTCGCCCCGCGTGGGGTGCCGGCCGTCTCGAGGCCCGGCAGCGCGAGCTGCTCGACCGGTTCCGCTCCCATGGCCCTATCCCAGCACGCCGCGCCCGCCCCGGGGCGCCACGTGCACAGGCGGGGCAGCCCGCCCGGTCAGACGGCGGCGCGCAGCGCGTCGACGCGGTCGGTACGCTCCCACGTCAGGCCGTCGAGCTCGCGCCCGAAGTGCCCGTACGCCGCGGTCCGCCGGTAGATCGGCCGCAGAAGGTCGAGGTCCGCGATGATCGCCGCGGGACGCAGGTCGAAGACCTCGCGGATCGCCGCCTGGATGCGCTCGACCGGCACGGTCTCGGTGCCGAACGTCTCCACGTACAGGCCGACGGGGTGGGCACGCCCGATCGCGTACGCGACCTGGACCTCGCACCGGCGCGCGAGACCCGCGGCCACGACGTTCTTCGCGACCCAGCGCATCGCGTAGGCCGCCGACCGGTCGACCTTCGACGGGTCCTTGCCCGAGAACGCGCCGCCGCCGTGGCGTGCCATCCCGCCGTACGTGTCGACGATGATCTTGCGGCCCGTGAGCCCCGCGTCGCCCTTGGGCCCACCGATCTCGAACTTGCCGGTCGGGTTCACGAACACCTGGCGCGGCCCCTCGAGGCTCGCGCCGTCCGGGAGCTCGAGCGCCGCGAGGACCGGCTCGATCACGCTCTCACGGACCTGCTCGCGCAGCTCCGACTGGATGGTCTTCTCGTCGTGCTGCGCCGACACCACCACGGTCTCGATGCCGACCGGGCGGTCGCCGTCGTACGCCACCGTGACCTGCGTCTTGCCGTCGGGCCGCAGGCCCGGGAGCGTGCCGTCCTTGCGGACCAGGGCGAGCCGCTCCGCGAGCCGGTGCGCCAGGAACACCGGGAGCGGCATGAGCGTCGCGGTGTCGTCGCAGGCGTACCCGAACATGAGGCCCTGGTCGCCCGCGCCCTGGACGTCGAAGGGGTCACGCGTCACGGACGGGCCCGACGAGTCGTCCCGCTCCTCCTCGGACTTGTCCACGCCCTGCGCGATGTCCGGGGACTGCTGCCCGATCGACACGGACACGCCGCACGAGTCGCCGTCGAACCCGATGTCCGACGACGTGTAGCCGATGCTCTTGACGACCTCGCGGACGATCTGCGGGATCTCGACGTACGCCGTCGTCGTGACCTCGCCGGCCACGTGGACGAGGCCGGTCGTCACGAGCGTCTCCACCGCGACCCGCGCGCCGGGATCCTGGGTGAGCATCGCGTCGAGGATCGCGTCGGAGATCTGGTCGCAGACCTTGTCCGGGTGTCCTTCCGTCACCGACTCGGAGGTGAACAGGCGCATGCCGGAGAGGTCGCTCGTCATGCGCGCCAGCGTACAGGCGCGTACGTCCGAGGGAACCCCCCGTGCACGTGCGTGTCCGCACGTCGAGACGGCGCGGCGCCGCGCGGGTCCGGCGAGGTGCCCACGCGGGCAGGCCGCGCCACGATGGGGAGATGACGACGCTCACCGGACAACAGGTCGACGACGCAGCCCCCACGGGCTGGGCGAACCTCGGCGGGGTCCTCGTGACCCGGTTCGCGACACCCGACTTCGCGACGGGCCTCGAGCTCGTCGACGCGATCGGCGCGCTCGCCGAGGAGGCGAACCACCACCCCGACGTGGACCTGCGCTACACGCGTGTCGACGTCGCCCTCACGAGCCACGACGCGGGCGGCCTCACGGCCCGGGACGTCGAGCTGGCGCGGCGGATCACCGAGGCCGCGGCCGTGCGGGACCTCACGCCCGACGAGACCGACGTGTCCCGGGTCGAGCTGGGGCTCGACTCCCCCGACCACGCGCGCATCCAGCCGTTCTGGGAGGCGTTCCTCGCCTACGAGCACCGCCGCGGGATCGACGACGAGCTCCGTGACCCCGCGGGAGCTCAGCCCCTCGTCTGGTTCCAGCCTTCGGGCTCGGAGGAGCCGCGCCAGCGGTGGCACCTCGACGTCTGGGTGCCACCGTCGCAGGTGCAGCCGCGCATCGACGCGGCGCTCGCGGCGGGCGGGACGGTCGACGACGCCGCCGCCCCCGCCTTCTGGGTGCTGGCGGACGCCGAGGGCAACCGGTCGTGCCTGTGCACGTGGCAGCAGCGCGACTGAGCGCAGCCACCTCACGAAGCATCCCGGCCGTGGGTACCTCACGAAGTAGACCGGCATCCGGGGTACCTCGCGAAGTAGACCGGCATCCGGGGTATCTCGCGAAGTAGACCGGCAGCCGGGGTACCTCGCGAAGTACCCCGGATGCCGGGGTACTTCGGCGTTCAGGCGTGGCCCGACGACGCCGCGAAGCCTGGGCGGGCAAGGCGGCACGAAGCGAGACGACGGCGAGGCACCCGCCCGCGAGCCCGACCACGCGGGCAGTGCAGTCAGCGGGTGAGGCGCTTGACGACGGCGTCCCAGACGACGTCGGCGACGTGCTCCTTGGAGCCTGCGGCGGTCTCGACGACCTCGCCGGCAGAGTCGACGATCGTCACGTCGTTCTCGTCCGTCCCGAAGGCCTTCCCTGCCCCGACGGCGTTGACGACGACGAGGTCCGCGCCCTTCCGGCGGGCCTTGGCCCGCCCGTGGAACAGGACGTCGCCCGTCGCGTCGCCGGTCTCGGCCGCGAAGCCCACGACCACCTGGCCGGGGCGCAGGCGCTCGGTCGCGAGCTCCCGCAAGATGTCCGGGTTCTCGACGAGCTCGATGGGTGCGGGCGTCTCGCCGGGCACCTTCTTGATCTTGGCGTCCGGGACGTGCACCGGCCGGAAGTCCGCGACGGCCGCGGCCATCACGACGGCGTCCGCCTCGTGCGCCGCGGCGCGGACGGCGTCACGCAGCTCGGCCGTGGACACGACGGGGACGAACGTGCCCACGCCGGTCGGGGCCTGCGGGAGGTTCGCACCGACGAGCACGACCTCGGCTCCGCGGGCGACCGCCGACCGGGCCAGCGCGACGCCCTGCTTGCCGCTCGACGCGTTGCCGATGAAGCGGACCGGGTCGATGGCCTCGCGGGTGCCTCCCGCGGACACCACGACGCGCCGACCGGCGAGGTCGCGGGGGCGCGAGCCGCGGGCGGCGACGTCGAGCGCGACCCGCGCGATCTCCTCGGGCTCGGGGAGCCGACCGGGGCCGCTGTCGGCGCCCGTGAGCCGGCCCGACGCGGGCTCGATCACGTGCACGCCCCGCGCCCGGAGCGTCGCGACGTTCGCCACCGTGGCGGGGTGCTCCCACATCTCGGTGTGCATCGCGGGCGCCACGACGACGGGTGCCCGCGTGACCAGCAAGGTCGCGGTCAGCAGGTCGTCCGCCTGGCCCGTCGCAGCGCGCGCGAGCAGGTCCGCCGTCGCGGGCGCGACCACGACGAGGTCGGCCGACTGCCCGAGCGCGACGTGCGCGACGCCCGGGACGTCGTCGAACACGTCGGTGCTGACGGGCTCACCCGACAGCGCCTCCCACGTGGGCGCGCCGACGAAGCGCAGCGCGGCCGCGGTGGGGATCACACGGACCGCGTGCCCCGCCTCGCGCAGCAGGCGCAGCAGCAGGACCGCCTTGTAGGCGGCGACCCCGCCCGCGACCCCGAGGACGACGCGCATGGCCAGCTAACCCCGATCGCTCAGCAGCTCAGAGCTGAGGCGCGGCGGAGTCGCCGGGAACGCCCTCGACGTCCTCGCGCTCCGTCATGGTGAGGAGGCCGGCGTTGATCTCGCGGAGCGCGATCGACAGCGGCTTCTCCTGCGGGCGCGTCTCGACGAGCGGGCCCACGTTCTCGAGGAGACCCTCGTTGAGCTGCGCGTAGTACGAGTTGATCTGGCGGGCGCGGCGCGCGCCGTAGATCACGAGCGCGTACTTCGAGTCGGCACGGTCGAGCAGGTCGTCGATCGGCGGGTCGGTGATGCCCTCGGGCTTGGCGACGGTTCCGGACACGGAGGCTCCAGTTCGAGAAGGACGGAAGGGGATCTAGCCCATTCTACGGGGTCGGACGCGCGAGACGCCCGCAACCCGGGCCGAGGCGCCGGTCACAGGCCCCCGGAACCGCGCGCTAGGCGTTCACGGCGCCGGTCGTGCGGCCCGCACCGTGCGGGGCCAGGCCCATCACGGCGACGAGCTCGTCCGTGGCGCGGTGCACCTCGTCGTTGACGATCGTGTGGTCGAACTCGGGCTCCGCGGCCAGCTCGACGCGCGCGGTGCCGAGGCGGCGCTCGCGCTCCTCGGCGTCCTCGGTCCCCCGTCCGACGAGGCGGCGGACGAGCTCCTCCCAGCTCGGCGGGGCGAGGAAGACGAACCGCGCGTCAGGCATCGACTCGCGGACCTGCCGCGCACCCTGGAGGTCGATCTCCAGGAGCACGGGGCGTCCGTCGGCCAGTCGCTCGAGCACGGGCCCGCGCGGCGTCCCGTACCGGTTGCGGCCGTGGACCACCGCCCACTCGAGCAGCTCGCCGTGCTCGACCATCCGGTCGAACTCCTCGTCCGTGAGGAAGACGTAGTGGACGCCGTCGACCTCCCCGGGCCGCGGCGGGCGCGTCGTCGCCGACACGGACAGCCAGATCTCCGGGTAGCGGGCGCGCACGTCCGCCGAGACGGTGCCCTTGCCGACGGCCGTCGGACCTGCGAGGACGGTGAGCCGGGCGCGGGGCGCGGCGGAGTCGGTGCGTGTGATCGTTCAGCCCTTCGAGTCGAACCTCTCGATCAGGGCCTTCGCCTGGTGCGGACCCAGCCCGCGGACGCGGCGGGTCTCGGCGATCCCGATCTCCTCCATGATCGCACGGGCCTTGACCTTGCCGACGCCGGGCAGGGACTCGAGGAGGGAGACGACCTTGAGCTTGCCGATCACGTCGTCGGTCTGCCCCTGCTCGATGACCTCGGAGAGCGAGCCCTGCGAGTACTTGAGCCGGTTCTTCACCTCGGCGCGGGCACGCCGGGCGGCGGCCGCCTTCTCGAGTGCGGCGGCGCGCTGTTCTGGGGTGAGGTTCGGGAGTGCCACGGTGGTCGCCCTTCGAGTGGTGGGGATGCCGGACGGCAACTGCACCCCTCGAACGTAGCGAGGCACCCGGGCCCGTGCAATCGATCGGCGCCCGACACGCGCAACGCACAGGTGATCTCTGACCTGCTCGGACGGGTCAGAGGAGCCGACCGACGAGGCTGTCACGGTCCTCGGAGGACAGCCCGCACGCCGCGACGTAGGCATCCACGCTGCCGTGCTCGCGCACCGCGAGGTCCCACGCCGAGAGCAGGAAGTCGTCCTCGACGGACACGAACGGCTCCACCGCGTCGGCGTCCAGGCCGGGGATCGGGGGGATCCGCGCGAGCATCGTCTGGGCGGCCTGCGCGCTGAGGAGGTACTCGGCGAGCCGGGCGTCGTCGTCGACCCCGCACAGGTACTGCACGAGCGCGACGAGCCAGCCCGTGCGGTCCTTGCCCGCCGAGCAGTGCACCACGGCCGCGCCGTCGGCGTGCGCGAGATCGGTGAGCGCGCGGCCGACCGCGGCGCGCACGACGCCGTCGGTGACGAACGAGGCGTAGACCGTCCGCATCATCGTGCGGGCGACCTCGGCTGGCCGGTCGGCCTCGAGGAGGCGGACGACGAGAGCCTGGGTGTCCGCGGTCGGCGACATGGGCGCGCCGTCCACGGAGGCACGTGCGGAGTCGGCGGAGGCCAGCGCGGACGCGGGGTCCATCGCCCGGTGCAGGACGGCGATCCCCGTCCCGACGGCGTCCGCGCCGTCCCGTTCGACCTCCTGCGGCCCGCGGAGGTCGATCACGGTCGTGACCCCGAGCCCGTCGAGGGTGGCTCGGCCGTCGTCGTCGAGGCGGGCGAGGCTCGCCGTGCGCAGGAGCACGCGCTCGCGCAACGGCGCGCTGCTGCCGCTGGGCACGGCCCGGCCACCGACGTCCCGCGCGTTCCACGTCCCGGAGATCTCCATCCGGCCATCCTGGCAGGTCAGGGGCCTGACGCGCGAGACCTCCGGGACGTGGCGGTCAGTCGCGGAGCGCGCTCCGGGCCTCCGCGGAGGCCTCGTCGGCCGCACGGCGCAGCGAGGCGAGGTCCGGGCCCGCGCGCAGCACGCCCCGCGAGGAGGACGCGAGCACCTGGCGGCGCGCCTTGCCGAAGACCGAGGCGAGCTCGGCGGGTCCCCCGCCCTGCGCACCGACGCCCGGGGCGAGCAGCGGACCGTTGACCGCCGTCAGGTCCGTGGCGGTCCGCTCGGCGGCGTCCCCGACGGTCGCGCCGACGACGAGCCCGATCGACCCCATCGGGTCGACGTCCGCGTTGAGCGCGGCGGCGTGCGCGGCCATCGTCGCGGCGACGCTCGGCCCGTTCGGCCAGCCGTCCACCGTGAGGGTGCGCGCGTGCTGGACCTCGTGGCCCTCCTTGTTCGAGGTCAGGCACAGGACGAACAGCCCGCGCCCCGTGGCCAGTGCCAGGTCGACCGCCGGCTCGAGCGACCCGAAGCCGAGGTACGGCGAGACCGTCAGCGCGTCGCCCGCGAGCGGCGAGCCGTCGCGGAGGAACGCCTCCGCGTACGCGTCCATGGTCGAGCCGATGTCGCCGCGCTTGGCGTCCACGACGACGAGCGTCCCCGCCGCCTGAGCGGCCGCGATGACGTCCTCGAGCGCCGCGACCCCGCGCGAGCCGTGGCGCTCGAAGAAAGCCGCCTGCGGCTTGACGGCCGGCACGCGCCCGCCGACGGCCTCGACGACCCGCAGGCCGAACTCGCGCACGCCCGCGGCGTCGTCGGGCAGGCCCCAGGCGTCGAGGAGGGTCGCGTGCGGGTCGATCCCCACGCACAGGGGCCCTCGCTCGTCCATGGCCGCGGCGAGCCGCGCCCCGAACGGCGCGGTCACGCCGTGGCCCCAGCCGTGCGGGCGGAGCGCTCCGCGAGGTGCTCCTGCAGGCTCCCGACGGCGAACGGCCCGGCGAGCTGCGCCTCGATGCCCTGCACCGCGGCCGAGAGCTGCTGCACGGTCGTGACGATCGGCTTGTCCGCGGCGGTCGTGGCGGCGCGGATCTCGTAGCCGTCGGCGCGCGCCCCCTGGCCGTTCGGGGTGTTGACGACCATGTCGACCTCGCCCTCGGTGATGAGGTCCACGATCGTGGGCTCGCCGTCGGCCCCGCGGCCCTGGGAGTACTTGCGCACGACGGTCGCCGGGATCCCGCTGCGCTGCAGCACGACCGCGGTGCCCTCGGTGGCCAGCACCTCGAAGCCGAGCTCGGTCAGGCGCCGGATCGGCAGGACGATCGACCGCTTGTCGCGGTCGGCGACCGACACGAACACGCGGCCCGACTCCGGGAGCCCGCCGAACGCGGCGGACTGCGACTTCGCGAACGCCGTCGGGAAGTCGGTGTCGAAGCCCATGACCTCGCCCGTCGAGCGCATCTCCGGGCCGAGCACGGTGTCGACGGCCACGCCCTCGGCGGTGCGGAACCGCTTGAAGGGCAGGACGGCCTCCTTGACCGCGATCGGGTCCGCGAGGTCGATCGTCGCGCCGTCGCGGTCGGAGGGCAGCAGCCCCTCCGCGCGCAGCTCCGCGATGGTCTCCCCCGCCATGACGCGCGCCGCGGCCTTCGCGAGCGGGACGCCCGTCGCCTTGGACACGAACGGCACCGTGCGCGACGCGCGCGGGTTGGCCTCGAGCACGTACAGGACGTCCGAGACGAGCGCGTACTGCACGTTGAGCAGGCCCCGGACCCCGACGCCCTTCGCGATCGCCTCGGTCGAGCGGCGGATCCGCTCGAGCTCGGCGGCCGACAGCGAGACGGGCGGGAGCACGCACGCGGAGTCGCCCGAGTGGATGCCGGCCTCCTCGATGTGCTCCATGACGCCCCCGAGGAACATCTCGGTGCCGTCGTAGAGGGCGTCGACGTCGATCTCCATGGCGTCGTCGAGGAAGCGGTCGATGAGCAGCGGGGCGGGCAGCGAGCCGGCGGCCTGCTCGTTCGCGGCGGCGAGGGCGCGCTCGACGTAGCCCGTGAGCTGCTCGGCCGAGTAGACGATCTCCATGCCGCGGCCGCCCAGCACGTACGACGGGCGGACGAGGACCGGGTAGCCGATCGACTCCGCCACCTCGCGTGCGCGGTCGAGCGAGCGGGCCGTGCCGAACGCCGGGGCCGGGAGGCCGGCGTCGGCGAGGACCTGGCCGAACACGCCGCGGTCCTCCGCGGCGTCGATCGCCTCGGGGCTCGTGCCGAGGATCGGCAGGCCGGCGTCGGCGAGCTTCTGCGCGAGGCTCAGCGGCGTCTGCCCGCCGAGCTGCACGATGATGCCCTTGACCGGGCCCGCGGCGAGCTCCGACTGGTAGACCTCGAGCACGTCCTCGAACGTGAGGGGCTCGAAGTACAGGCGGTCGGACGTGTCGTAGTCCGTCGAGACGGTCTCCGGGTTGCAGTTGACCATGACGGTCTCGTACGTGTCGGCGAGCGCGAGCGTCGCGTGCACGCACGAGTAGTCGAACTCGATGCCCTGGCCGATGCGGTTCGGGCCCGAGCCGAGGATGATCACGGCCTCGCGCTCGCGCGGCGCGACCTCGGTCTCCTCGTCGTACGACGAGTAGTGGTACGGCGTGCGGGCGGCGAACTCGGCGGCGCAGGTGTCGACCGTCTTGAAGACCGGGCGGACGCCGAGCGCGTAGCGGACCTCGCGGACCGTGGCCTCGCCGGCCGGGCCGAGGTGCCGCAGGCGCGCGACCTGCGCGTCGGACAGCCCGTGCCTCTTGGCCCGCGCGAGGACGTCGCGCGTGATCGCGGGCGCGTCGGCGACGTCGGCCGCGACCTCGTTGATCAGCTGGATCTGGTCGAGGAACCACGGGTCGATCTTGGTCGCCTCGAAGACCTGCTCGACCGTCGCACCCGCGCGCAGCGCCTGCTGGACGCCGATGATCCGACCCTCGGTCGGGCGGGCGATCTGCTCGAGGAGCGCCTCGAGCTCGGCGCCGGAGACGGGCTCGCCGTCCCAGTGGAACACCGAGCCCGACTTGTCGATCGACCGCATGGCCTTGCCGAGCGCCTCGGTGAAGCTGCGGCCCAGCGCCATGGCCTCGCCGACCGACTTCATGGTGGTCGTGAGGGTCGGGTCGGCGGCCGGGAACTTCTCGAACGCGAACCGCGGCACCTTGACGACGACGTAGTCGAGCGTCGGCTCGAAGCTCGCGGGCGTGACCTGCGTGATGTCGTTGGGGATCTCGTCGAGCGTGTAGCCGACGGCGAGCTTCGCGGCGATCTTCGCGATCGGGAAGCCCGTCGCCTTCGACGCGAGCGCAGACGAGCGGGAGACGCGCGGGTTCATCTCGATGACGATGACGCGGCCCGTCGCCGGGTCGACGGCGAACTGGATGTTGCAGCCGCCCGTGTCGACGCCGACCTCGCGGATCACGGCGATGGAGATGTCGCGGAGCTTCTGGTACTCGCGGTCCGTGAGGGTCAGCGCGGGCGCGACCGTGATCGAGTCGCCCGTGTGCACGCCGACCGGGTCGACGTTCTCGATCGAGCAGACGACCACGACGTTGTCGTGCTTGTCGCGCATGAGCTCGAGCTCGTACTCCTTCCAGCCGAGGATCGACTCCTCCAGGAGCACCTCGGTGGTCGGCGAGTAGTGGAGGCCCTGGCCGACGATGCGGCGCAGGTCGTCCTCGTCGTACGCGATGCCGGAGCCCAGTCCGCCCATGGTGAACGACGGGCGCACGACCATCGGGTAGCCGAGCGTGCCGGCCGCCGCGATCGCCTCGTCGATCGTGTGGATGATCTCCGAGCGCGCGCTCTCCCCGCCGCACTTGGCGACGACGCCCTTGAACTGCTCGCGGTCCTCGCCCTTCTGGATGGCGGGGATGTTCGCGCCGATGAGCTCGACGTCGTACTTCTCGAGGACCCCCGCCTCGTGCAGGGCGATGGCCGCGTTGAGCGCGGTCTGGCCGCCGAGCGTCGGGAGCAGCGCGTCCGGGCGCTCCTTGGCGATGATCGAGGTGAGGACGTCGGTCGTGATCGGCTCGACGTAGGTCGCGTCGGCGAACTCCGGGTCCGTCATGATCGTCGCCGGGTTCGAGTTCACGAGGACGACCCGCAGGCCCTCCTCCTTGAGCACGCGGCACGCCTGCGTGCCCGAGTAGTCGAACTCGCAGGCCTGCCCGATGACGATGGGGCCCGAGCCGATGACGAGGACGCTCTTGATGTCGGTTCTGCGCGGCACGGGTCAGGCCTCCTGCTCGGTCGTGCTCTGGGTCATGAGGTCGAGGAAGCGGTCGAAGAGGTACGCCGCGTCGTGCGGGCCGGCCGCAGCCTCGGGGTGGTACTGCACGGAGAACGCGGGCAGGTCGAGCGCCTCGAGCCCCTCGACCACCTGGTCGTTGAGCCCGACGTGCGACACGCGCACCCGGCCGTAACGGCCGTCGTCGTAGGGGGCCGTCGACTCACCGTCGAGCGGGGCGTCGACCGCGAAGCCGTGGTTGTGCGCCGTGACCTCGACCCGGCCCGTCGTGCGGTCCATGACGGGCTGGTTGATGCCGCGGTGCCCGTACGCCAGCTTGTACGTGCCGTACCCGAGGGCCCGGCCGAAGATCTGGTTGCCGTAGCAGATCCCGAAGTACGGGATCCTCCGGTCCAGGACGGCGCGCAGCAGCTCGACCTCGGTGGTCGCCGCGCCCGGGTCGCCCGGGCCGTTCGAGAAGAACACGCCGTCGGGGTGCAGCGCCTCGATCTCCTCGATGGTGGTGGTCGCCGGGACCACGTGCACGCGCATGCCGCGCTCGGCCATCCGGTGCGGCGTCATCGACTTGATGCCGAGGTCGACCGCGACCACGGTCGCGACGGGCTCCTGGCCGGCGTGCTCGCCGAGCGGCTCGATCGTGTACGCCTCGGCCACGGAGACCTCGGCGGCCAGGGCCGCGCCCTCCATCGCGGGCGCTGAACGCACCTCGTCGACGAGCTCGGCGACCGGGCGCACGCGGCCGCCGCGGACGAGGTCGTCGCCCGAGAAGATCGCCGCCCGCATCACGCCCAGCTCGCGCAGGTGGCGCGTGAGCGCGCGCGTGTCCACGTCGCTGATCCCGACGACGCCCTGCGCCGCGAGCTCCTCGTCCAGGGAGCGGTCGGCGCGCCAGTTCGAGTACCGGCGGGCGGGGTCGCGCACCACGTACCCGGAGACCCAGATCCGGCCGGACTCGGGGTCCTCGTCGTTGACCCCCGTGTTGCCGATGTGCGGCGCCGTCATGACGACGATCTGCCGGTGGTAGGAGGGGTCGGTGAGCGTCTCCTGGTAGCCGGTCATGCCGGTGTTGAAGACGATCTCCCCCACGGTCGTCCCGCGCGCGCCGTAGGCGCGGCCCACGCTCGCGCGGCCGTCCTCGAGGACGAGCACCGCGGCGTCGGGGCCGAGGTCGGCGGGCAGCTCGGCGGTCGCCGTGCTGGGGGTGGCAGGTGCGTTCACTTGTTCTCCTCCGTCGTCTCCTGCGCGGCGTCGTCCCGCGCGCCGGTCCCCGTGCTGCCGCCTGGCCGCAGCGCGTTGACCGCGTCGACCAGCAGCGGCCTGTCGGCCGCGTGCCTGGTCCTCAGTCCTGTGTCGAGCGTGACCGGCTCGTCGGCGCCGGTGGCGACGAGCCGCCACGTCACCACGACGAGCCCGTCCTTGCCCACGAACTTGCCCGCCATGCCGGGCGCCGTCTTGGCCTCCACCACGTCGGCCGCGGGGACGAACACGTCCTCCGCGCCCTCGCGCTCGACGACCACGCCGCCCGCGAAGACCTGGACGGTCGCGTTCGACCGGAACCCGAGGTCGTGCGACGCGACGCGGTCCAACCAGTCTCCCGCGGTCGTGCTCGACACGTAGACCGCGTCCACGGGCTGGGTGCGCGCCTCGCCGAGCGCGGCGTCGTCGGGCCGGGCGGGCAGCGCCGGCACGAGCGCGCGGCCGCGGCGGGACCGGCCCCGCCAGCCGAACCACATGATCGCGAGCAGCGCGGCCGCGATGACGACCCAGATCCCGACCGCGACCGGCATGGGGAGGTTCATCGGGCACCGCCCGCCGCGAGGACGCCCGCTTCCACGGGGACCCCGTCGAGCACCGTCGGCCGCCCCCGCAGGAACGTCGCGACGACCCGCCCGGGCAGCTCGCGCCCCGCGAACGGGGTGTTGGCGCTCGCCGTCTCCTGGGCGCGCCCGTCGACGACGCGGCGCGCGGCCGGGTCGACGAGCACGAGGTTCGCGGGCTCCCCGACCGCGACGGGGCGGCCCTGCGCGAGCTCGCCCGTGTCGATGCGGCCGATCCGGGCCGGGTTGGCCGACATGACGCGCGCGACGTCGGCCCAGGTCAGGCGGCCGGTGTCGACCATGGTGGCCTGGACGACGCTCAGCGCGGTCTCCAGCCCGGTCATGCCGAACGCGGCCGCCGCCCACTCGCAGTCCTTGTCCTCGCGGGCGTGCGGGGCGTGGTCGGTCGCGACGATGTCGATCGTCCCGTCGGCCAGGCCCTCGCGGACGGCGTCCACGTCGGCCTGGGTGCGCAGCGGCGGGTTGACCTTGAACGTCGGGTCGTAGCCGCGCGCCTCCTCGTCGGTCAGGACGAGGTGGTGGGGCGTGACCTCCGCGGTCACGTCGATGCCGCGGCCCTTGGCCCAGCGCACGATCTCGACCGAGCCGGCGGTCGACAGGTGGCACACGTGCAGGCGCGAGCCGACGTGCTCGGCGAGGAGCACGTCGCGGGCGATGATCGCCTCCTCGGCGACCGCGGGCCAGCCCGCGAGCCCCAGCTCGGCCGACACGACGCCCTCGTTCATCTGGGCGCCCTCGGTCAGGCGCGGCTCCTGCGCGTGCTGGGCGACGACGCCGTCGAACGCCTTGACGTACTCGAGCGCGCGTCGCATCAGGACGGGGTCCCAGACGCACTTGCCGTCGTCCGAGAAGACCCGGACCCGCGCGGCCGACTGGGCCATCGCGCCGAGCTCGGCGAGCTGGGTCCCCGCGAGCCCGACGCTCACCGCGCCGACGGGGTGCACGTCGACCCAGCCGGCGTCCCGGCCGATCCGCCAGACCTGCTCGACGACGCCCGCGGTGTCGGCGACCGGGGTCGTGTTGGCCATCGCGTGGACGGCGGTGAAGCCGCCCGCGGCGGCGGCGCGGGTGCCGGACTCGATGGTCTCGGTGTCCTCGCGACCCGGCTCGCGCAGGTGCGTGTGCAGGTCGACGAGGCCCGGGAGGGCGACGAGGTCGGTGCCATCGACGACGACCGCGTCACCGGCGTCCGAGAACGGCGTCGCGGCGCCGGCGTCGTGGGGCTCGATCGCGGCGATCACGCCGTCGCGCAGGAGCACGTCCGCTCGCTCGCCCCCGAGCGGTCGCACCCCGCGCAGGACGTAGGTGGACGTCGTGGTGGTGGCGGCGTGGCTCATGCGTGGGCCTCCTCGGTCCGGGCTGGGGTGGTCGGAGCGGCGTCGTGCTGCCCCGTGAGCAGCAGGTAGAGCACCGCCATGCGGACCGCGACGCCGTTGGCGACCTGCTCGACGATGACCGCGCGCGGCGAGTCGGCCGCCTCAGCGGAGATCTCGAGGCCGCGGTTCATCGGGCCGGGGTGCATGACGATCGTGTGCTCGGGCAGGGTCGCGAGGCGCCGTGCGTCGAGGCCGTAGGCGCGCGAGTACTCGAGCGGGCTCGGGAAGAATCCGCCGCCCGCGGAGCTCATCCGCTCGCGCTGGACGCGGAGCATCATGACGGCGTCGGGCTTGCCGTCGCCGAGCGTCGCGTCGAGGTCGTACGAGACGTCGCACGGCCAGGTCTCGACGCCGACGGGCACGAGCGTGGGCGGCGCGACGAGCGTGACGTGCGCGCCGAGCGTCGTCAGCAGCGCCACGTTCGACCGGGCGACGCGCGAGTGCAGGACGTCCCCGACGATCGCGACGTGCAGGCCGTCGAGGTCCGCCCCGACGCCGGACGTGGCGCCCAGCGCGGGGTCGCCCGCCAGGTGCCGGCGCAGCGTGAACGCGTCGAGCAGCGCCTGCGTGGGGTGCTGGTGCGTGCCGTCGCCCGCGTTCACGACGGCGGCGTCGAGCCAGCCGGCGCGCGCGAGCAGGTGCGGTGCGCCCGACGCCTGGTGGCGGACCACGACGGCGTCCGCGCCCATGGCCTGCAGGGTGAGGGCGGTGTCCTTGAGGGACTCGCCCTTGGAGACGCTCGAGCCCTTCGCGGAGAAGTTGATGACGTCGGCCGACAGGCGCTTGGCGGCGGTCTCGAACGAGATCCGGGTGCGCGTCGAGTCCTCGAAGAAGAGGTTGACGACCGTGCGGCCCCGCAGCGTCGGCAGCTTCTTGATCTCGCGGGACTGCGTGGCGGCCATCTCGGCGGCCGTGTCCAGGACGTGGACCGCCTCCGCGCGCGTGAGGTCCGCGGCTGACAGCAGGTGCTTCATCGGGCGTCCTCCGTGGTCCGGCCAGCGGGCTCCGGCGCGCCCTGGATGACGACGGCGTCCTCGCCGTCCAGCTCGGCGAGCCGCACGCGGACCCGCTCGGCGTGCGAGGTGGGCAGGTTCTTGCCCACGAAGTCGGGGCGGATCGGGAGCTCGCGGTGGCCCCGGTCGACGAGCGCCGCGAGCTGCACGGCGCGAGGGCGCCCGAGGTCGCTGATCGCGTCGAGAGCGGCGCGGATGGTCCGCCCCGAGTAGAGGACGTCGTCGACCAGGACGACGACCTTCCCGTCGATGCCGCCGGCCGGCAGCTGCGTGCGGCCGATGGTCCGGGTGGGGTGGTCGCGCAGGTCGTCGCGGTACATCGTGACGTCGAGCTCGCCGGCAGGCGCGAGGGGCCCGGCGTTGGCGGGGTCGGTCGCCGCGATGACGGCGAGCCGCTCGACCAGACGGTGCGCGAGGGGGACGCCCCGCGTGGGGATCCCGAGGAGCACCACGTCACGGGTGCCCTTGTTGCGCTCGACGATCTCGTGCGCGATGCGGGTCAGCGCCCGCTGGATCTCGGTCGGGCCGAGGACGATCGTGCCGGCGGGCACGCTCGTGCTGCCAGGAATCTGGCCATGACTCATCAAGACCTCCTTCCCCGCCTCCCGGACGGGTGTTAAAGGAACGTCGGTTGTTGTTCGTGTTGTGGGCGTGAACGCCGAGGCGAGTCTACCGGAGCGTGCGCCGGGGCCGCCCGGATCCGGGCCGCGCGGCCGTGAGCCTCGTCACGGCCGCGCGGCCGGGGCGGCCGTCAGCCGCGCGCCGGGTCGATCGCGGCGGCCAGCACCTCGGCGAGCACCGGGTGCTTCACCTCGGGCGGCAGCGCCTCGAGCGTCGCCATGACGACGGCGAGGTCGTCGGGCAGCCCGTGGGCGAGGACCTGCTGGGCGAGCGCCGGGTCGGGGGCGGCGGGGGCCAGCCCGCGCACCTCGTCGGCGCCGGCACGGAGCGCGCCGATCAGGTCGTCCGCCACCCGTTCGGTGACCGGGGTGACGGTGAGGTGGACGGTCCGCGGCAGCACCGTGCCGTCCCCCTGCACGAGCGCGGGCTGCGCCTGGAGGAGGAAGCCCCGCCGGCGCACGGCGTCGATGAGCAGGAACGGGTCCACCCGGCGGTCCTCGGTCACGTCCTCGTCGGTCGCGAGCGCGACCAGAGGCCCGTCCGGCCGCCCGACGACGCTCAGCCCCTCGACCTGCGCGGCCCCCTCGACCACGGCGTCCGTCGCGCGCCGGGTCCGCGCCACGAGCGCCGCGAGCCCGTGGGTCCCGAGCGTGCGCGTGATCGCCCACGCGGCCGCCATCGGCCCGGCTCCGCGCGAGCCGAGGACCGTCGGGTTCACCACGGGGTAGCCGGGCCACGCCGACGTCACGAAGTACTGGGTGCGGTGCCGCTCGCGACCGCGGTAGAGCACGACCGACGCCCCCTTGGGCGCGTACCCGTACTTGTGCAGGTCGGCCGACACCGACGTCACGCCGGGGACGGCGAAGTCCCAGGCCGGCAGCGGGTCCTCGTCCTCGCCGCGCCACCAGGGCAGCACCCACCCGCCCAGGCACGCGTCGACGTGGCACGGCACGCCGCGCTCGGCCGCACCGGCCGCGACGCGCTCGACCGGGTCCAGGACCCCGAACGGGTACGACGGCGCGCTCACCACCACCAGCGCGGTCCGGTCGTCGACCTCGGCCAGCAGCCGGTCCGGGTCGACGGTGCCCGTCGCCGGGTCGACCGGGACGCTCACCAGGTCGAGGTCCAGGTAGGCCGCCGCCTTGTGGAACGCCGGGTGCGCCGTTGTCGGGGCGACGAGCCGCGGGCGGGCGTGCGCCCGGACCGGGTCGGCGGCGCGCCAGACGTCGCGTGCCGACTTCACCGCGAGCAGGCACGACTCGGTGCCGCCCGAGGTGACCGAGCCGACCACGTCGTCGTCGCCGTGCAGGACGCCCCGCGCGAGCGCGACCAGGTCACGCTCGACGGCCGCCACCGAACGGAACGTCGTCGGGTCCAAGCCGTTGACCGGGAGGAACAGCTCCACGGCCCGCGCCGCGAGCTCGTCGAGAGCCGCGTCGTCGGGGTCGTACACGTACGACAGCACCCGGCCGCCGTGCGTCGGCGGGTCCTGCGCGCGCAGGCCCTCGAGCAGGGCCAGGACCTCGGGCGCGGGGAGCCCGGCACCGGTCTCGGCGGGGACGGCGGGCGGGTTGCTCATGCGGGCTCCGGGTCGTGATCGGCAGCGTCGACCACGGCGGCCGACAGCGGGTAGCGGGACAGCGGCACGAGGCTCACGAGCGTGAGCGCCGCGGGGAGGACGGTGAACGCGAGCACGACGCCGAGGCGGGCGCTCGCGGGCTGCGCGACGGCCTCGGTCGCGGTGTGCGAGACGAAACCGGTCGCGGCGAGGATGCCGAGGACGAGCGTCGGGCCGAGCGCGAGGCCGGCCGTCTCACCCGCGGTCCAGACTCCGCTGAGGATCCCGGCACGTTCGGCGCCGCGGTCGCGGGCGTCGACGGCGATGACGTCCGGCAGCATCGCGAGCGGGTAGAGCTGCATGCCCGCGTACGCGACACCGGCGGCGGCGACGGGCGCGTAGACCCAGGGTCCGGGTGCCCAGTGCATCGGCAGGAGGGCGAGCGCCGCGGTGGCGAACAGCACGGACGAGCCGACGAGCGCGGTCCGCTTGCCGACGCGCCGCGCGACCCGGGTCGCGACGGGCATGACGAGGAGCGCCGGGGCGACGAGCGCGGCGAACAGGAACGTCACGTCGGCCTCGTCGCCGAGCGTGTAGGTGGCGACGTACTGGGCGCCGGCGAGCATCCCGCCGGTGGCGAGCGCCTGCAGCACGAACGCCCCGGCGAGCCGCCGGAACGCCGGCACCTCCCGCACCGCAGCGACCCCAGACCTGAGGTGCGACGCGACGCCGCGGACGCGACCCGGAGAGGCAGGGGGGGCGGGCCGTGGTGGGCCCTGTACGGGCGTCGGAAGCCCCTCGCGGCGTCGAGGCGCACCCCAGAAAGCCCCCAGCATGCCCAGCCCGAGCGCGACCCCGCACACGATCCCCATGAGGAGGTATCCGGGCCGTCCGCCTCCCGCGGCGTCCCGCAGCGCGGGGCCGCCGGCGCCGAACGCGAGGATCGCGACGGCGAGCACGGCGATGCGGGGCGCGACGAGCCGGGTGCGGGCGGCGTAGTCGGGCGCGATCTCGGCCGGCAGGGCGATGTAGGGGACCTGGAAGATGCTGTAGGCGGTGGCGGCGAGCAGGAACGTGACGACGACCCACCACGCCGCTCCCCCGCCCGTGAGCGCGCCGGGCACCGCGAACACGGCCGCGAACAGGAGCGGGAGCGTGAGGGCGCCGGCGAGGAGGAACGGGCGGCGGGTCCCGCGCCGGGCCGCGGAGGTGTCGGATGCGGCGCCGATCGCGGGCGCGAGCAGGACGTCCCAGACCTTGGGGACGGTCACCACGAGGCTCGCGAGCCCCGCTCCGACGCCGAGGGTGTCGGTCAGGTAGTACGCGAGGACGAGTCCCGGCAGGGTGCCGAAGCCGCCGGTGCCGACGGACCCGGCGGCGTAGCCGACGACGGCCCTGCGGGGCAGCGCGGCCTCGCGGACAGGAGCGGGGGGCGCGTCGGTGGGGGCGGGCGGGTTCTCGCTCGCCGACCGGGGCGGGGGTGGCGTCGTCGGCACACGAGCATGATGCCGGACGGCGCCGCGAGCGCGAAAACGCCGGAGCCCCGGGCGCCGCGGTGGGCGCCCGGGGCTCCGGGACGGTGGTGCTGCGGTCGTCAGGCCCGCAGGGTGGGCCCGAGCTCGGCGACGCGGGCGAGGAGCCCGTTCACGAACGACGGCGAGTCGTCGGTCGAGAGCGACGTCGCGAGCGAGACGGCCTCGTCGAGCGCGACACCGTCGGGGACGTCGTCGTTGTAGACGATCTCCCAGACGCCGACCCGCAGGATCGCGCGGTCGACCACGGGCATGCGCTCGATCGTCCAGCCGTGCGAGTAGGTCGCGAGGATCTCGTCGATGCGCTCGCGGTGGGCGTCCACGCCCTCGACGACCTCGACGGCGTACTCGGGCAGGGAGGCCTGCGTGCCGGGCTGGGCGAGCCGCTCGGAGAGCATGGTGACCGGCGCGATGCCGCGCGAGTCCGCCTCGTAGAGGACGTCGACCGCGCGCTTGCGCGCCTTGCTGCGCGCCGCCACGTCAGTCGTTCACGCGGCCGAGGTACGACCCGTCGCGGGTGTCGACCTTGACCTTCGTGCCGGCCTCGAGGAAGAGCGGGACCTGGATGCTGGCGCCGGTCTCGAGCGTGGCGGGCTTGGTGCCGCCGGTCGAGCGGTCGCCCTGGAGGCCGGGCTCGGTGTACGTGACCTCGAGGACCACGGACGCGGGGAGCTCGACGAACAGCGGCGCGCCGTCGTGCGTGGCGACGATCGCGTTCTGGTTCTCCAGCATGTAGTCCGACGCCGAGCCGACGGTCGTGGCCGCGACGGGCAGCTGGTCGTACGTGACGGTGTCCATGAAGATGAAGTCGTCGCCGTCGCGGTACAGGTACTGCATGTCGCGCTTGTCGACGTTCGCGGTCTCGATCTTCGTGCCGGCGTTGAACGTCCGGTCGACCACCTTGCCCGAGAGCACGTTCTTGAGCTTCGTGCGGACGAACGCGCCGCCCTTGCCGGGCTTGACGTGCTGGAACTCGATGACGGTCCAGAGCTGGCCGTCCAGGTTGAGCACGGTGCCGTTCTTGATGTCGTTGGTGGTCGCCACGTTCTGCTTCCTGAGGTCGGGGAGAGGTCCGGGTGCGTGAGGCGCGGGACCGCGCTGGGCGGAGCCCGCGAAAAAGCCCAGGCGATTCTACCTGACGAGGCCGTTCAGCCACAGACCGAGCAGTCCGGCGGCCGCGGCCCACACGAGCGACGCGAGCGTCCCGATGACGAACCGCTCCGAGACACCCGGGTTGTCGCGGATCTCGGGGTACCGGCCGAGGCCCTTCACGGCGACCACGACGGCGACGCCGGCGGGGAACCCGGCGAGCAGGCAGCCGGTCACCGCGAGCCGCTCGAGGATGCCGATCCAGGTCCCGCCGCGCAGGACGGCGGCGGGGTCCGGGGCGTCGGTGGTCTCGGCGTCGGCTACGGGCGCCTCCCCCGCGGAGGTGCGGCCGGCGGCACGCAGCACCGCGGGGACGACGACCAGGCCGCCGACGACACTGGCGGCGACCAGGAGGACGGAGATCCCGGTGACAGCGAGCACCTGCCCCGCGCTCATGCGGTCGTGCCTCGGTCGTCCATGTCCGCGTCGGCCTCCTCGAGCAGCCGGGCCGCGAGCGGGCGCGCCGCGGCCTCGTCGGCCCACATGCTAGCCCGCACCCGCTGGCTCACCGCCTGGGCCGACACGCCGAGCCGCTCGGCGGTCGCGCGCTGGGTCAGGCCGGCGCGGAGCAGGTCGACGACCTCCCAGCCGGCGTCCGTCCGGCGCTCCGCGACGCCCGAGAGCAGCCGGAGCACCGCCTCGGCCTCGGCGGCCCGGTCGGCCGCCGGGCCCCGGGCGGCCCCGACGACGGCGACCGGCGCGTCGCCCGCGCGCCGCTTGGCCCGCTCGACCGCCTCGCGCGCCCGGACGAACGCCGCCCCCGAGCCCTCGCGCGTGCTCGCCGGCAGCGGTTCGTCGACGGGTCCGACCCCGATGCCGACGCTCCACTCCCCCAGGCGCGCCGCGGTCTGCGCGACGTCGAGGACGGTGGTCGCGTCGTCAAGCACGCCCTGGACCTCGTCGCCGACCGTGCGGTCGAACGGCAGGACCACGCCCGGCGCACCACGCCGCGGCAGGGCGTCGAGCAGCTCGGGTACCCGGTCGCCGCGGCGGCGACTGGCACGTTGATCGAGCGTCAGGACCCACATGCGGCAAGCCTACGATCTTGATCTGAGAGAATCAAGGCTTAGAACTTGAAGATTGGATCCCCAGGTTCAGGGCTTGGCAGAGACCGCCAACAGCGCCAACCGGTACGAGTCGAACCCGAACCCCGCGACCGTCCCCGTCGCCACCGGCCCGATCACCGACGTGTGCCGGAACTCCTCCCGCGCCATCGGGTTCGAGATGTGGACCTCGACCAGCACCAGGCCCGCCTTCGTCACCTGCGCCGCCGCGTCCCGCAACGAGTACGAGTAGTGCGTGAACGCCGCCGGGTTCAGCACCACGTGCGCACCCGCGTCCACCGCCTCGTACAACCAGTGCACCAGCTCGGCCTCGTCGTCCGTCTGCCGCACCTCGGCGTCCACACCCAGCTCACCCGACCACCCGGCCACCGACTCCCGCAGGTCAGCGAGGCTCAGCGCCCCGTACACGTCAGGCTCCCGCACCCCCAGCCGACCGAGGTTCGGACCGTTCAGCACCAGCACGCGCGTCATGTGCCCGAGCGTATCGGGCCGTAGCATGCGCACGTGCCCGCACGCAGCGCCGCCCGGACCCCACGCCCCTCGCCCGACGACGCGAGCGGCGCCCCCGCACCACGCCACCCCCGTCGCGAGATCACCGCCTGGTCCCTGTGGGACTGGGGCGGAGCCGCGTTCAACGCCGTCGTCACCACCTTCGTCTTCACCCCCTGGCTCACGAGCGACACCTTCGTCGAGCAGGGCGCCGACACCGACGCCGTCACCGCCCAGCACTCCGCCTGGCTCGGCTGGGGGCTCACCGTCGCCGGCGTCCTCATCGCCGTCCTCGCCCCCGCGCTCGGGGCGCTCGCGGACCGGTCCGGCCGGCGCAAGCTCTGGCTCGGCGCCAACTCGGCCGTCGTCTTCGTGACGATGCTCGCGCTCTGGTTCGTCGAGCCGGTACCCGGGCACCTGTCGCGCGCCGTCGTGCTCGGCGTCGTCCTGCTCTCGGTCGGCAACGTGTTCTACGAGCTCGCGGGCGTCGCGTACAACGCCCTGCTCCTGCAGATCTCGACGCCCCGCACCATCGGGCGCATCAGCGGCATCGGCTGGGGCGCGGGGTACGTGGGCGGGATCGTGCTCCTGCTGATCCTCTTCGTCGGCTTCATCAACCCCGACGTCGGGTGGTTCGGCGTCACCGACGCGCACGGCCTCGACTTCCGCGTCTCCATGGTGCTCGCCGCCCTCTGGTTCGGGATCTTCGCGATCCCCGTGCTCGTCGTCGTGCAGGAACGGCGGAGGCCGCCGTTCACCGGTGAGGTGGCCGAGCCGGCGGCCGCAGCCGTCGCCCGGCAGGCGGACGCCGACGCCCGCGCCCGCGGGCTCCGCGCCGTCGCCGCCGCGTACCGGCAGCTCTTCCGCGACCTCGCGCGGCTGTGGCGCACGAGCCGCTCGACCCTCGGGTTCCTCGTCGCCAGCGCCGTGTTCCGGGACGGGCTCGCCGGGGTGTTCACGTTCGGCGCCGTCATCGCGTCGGGCACGTTCGGGTTCAGCTCGAGCGAGGTCATCGTGTTCGCGATCGCCGCGAACGTCGTGGCCGGGATCTGCACCATCAGCGCCGGCTGGCTCGACGACCGGATCGGGCCGCGGCGCGTCGTGATCGGGTCGCTCGTCGGGCTGGTCGTCGCGGGCACCGCGGTGTTCGTCCTGCACGACGCCGGGCAGGCGCCCTTCTGGGTCTTCGGGCTCCTGCTCTCCGCGTTCGTCGGGCCTGCACAGTCGGCGAGCCGGGCGCTCCTCGGGCGCCTGGCCGAGCCCGGCCGAGAGACCGAGATCTTCGGCCTGTACGCCACGACCGGACGCGCAGCGAGCTTCCTCGCGCCATTCGCCTTCTCGACGCTCGTGTCGATCACCGGGCACCAGTACTGGGGCATCCTCGGGATCGTCGGGGTCCTGCTCCTCGGGCTCGTCCTTCTGCTGCTCGTGCGCTTCCCGAGCGGCCGCGGCATCGGCGGCCTGCACGACGCGCCGGCCCCGGAGACGGCCGCGTGAGCGACACCGTCGCCTGGCGGCCCGACGCCGAGCTGGGCGACGCGTTCTCCGTCGCCACGCTGCCCGCGCCCGCGGGCGGCGGCGCGAGCCGCGGCCACGGCGGGGCCGTCCCGCCGCAGGTCACGCTCGTGCGCGCGTCGGCCGGGCGCCTGGGCGGCGAGGACGGCTCGCGGCCGCGCGCCGTCGTCCTGCACGTGCACGGGTACAACGACTACTTCTTCCAGGCGCACCTCGCCGCGGCGCTCACGGGTGCCGGATACGGCTTCGTCGCGGTCGACCTCCGCCGGGCCGGACGCTCGTGGCGGCCCGGCGAGGTGCCCCACTACGTCGACGACCTCCACGAGCACGCCGCCGACCTGGCCCTCGCCGCGTCGGGGGCGCGCGCGATGCACCCGGGGGTCCCGCTCGTGGTCCACGCCCATTCCACGGGCGGCCTGACCGCGTCGCTCTGGGCGCACTCGACCCGCCGAGGAACCGACGGCCCGGACGTGCTCATCCTGGACAGCCCGTTCCTCGACCTACGATCGTCCTGGTTCAACCGGACGGTCGGGACGCGGGTGCTGGACGCCGTCGGACCGTACGCGCCGCTGCGGCCCATGACGAGCGCGCCGTCGGTCTACGCGATGCACCAGCTCGCGAGCAACGGTGGCCGGTGGGAGTTCGACACCACGCTCAAGCGACCCGAGGGGCTGCCCGTCCGTGCCGGCTGGCTGCGGGCCGTCCGCCGTGGCCAGGCACGCGTCGAGCGCGGGCTCGACGTCGCCGCACCCGTGCTCGTCGCCCGGTCCGCCCGCTCCGGCCCCGACCGCGAGGACAACCCCGACCTCGACCGGGAGGACACCGTGCTCGACGTGCGGTCGATCGCGCGCCTCGCGCCGCGGCTCGGCCGGGACGTGACGGAGCTCGTCGTCGACGGCGGGGTGCACGACCTCACGCTCTCGGCCGACCGGCCGCGCGCCGCCTACCTCGACGGCGTCCTGAGCTGGCTCGACGGACGCCTCCGAGCCGGGCCCGGACGGACCGGCCGATGACCCGCACCCCGTACCTCGACGCGCCCTTCGTGGCGCTCGCGCACCGTGGGTTCTCGCTCGACGGGCTCGAGAACTCCCTGCGCGCGTTCGAGGCCGCGCACGCCCTCGGCTTCCGCTACGTCGAGACCGACGCGCACGGGACGTCCGACGGCGTCGCGGTCGCCCTGCACGACGCGACGCTCGACCGCACGACGGACGCGACCGGGGTGGTCGCCGACCTCCCCTGGGCCGTCGTGGCGCGGGCCCGCATCGGCGGCGTCGAGCCCGTGCCCCGGCTCGATGACCTCTTCGGCGCGTGGCCCGACCTGCGCGTCAACATCGACGTCAAGGGCGCGTCCGGGGTACGGCCCGTCGCCGAGGCGATCGAGCGGACGCGCGCTCACGACCGCGTGTGCGTCACGTCGTTCTCCGTCGCCCGGCGGCGTGCGACGGTGGCCCTGCTCAGCCGGCCCGTCGCGACGTCCGCGGGGCAGGGCGAGGTCGTGCGGTTCCTGCTCGCCGCCCGGCTGCGGTCGGCGTCGGGCGTTGCCCGCGCCCTGCGGGACGTGGACTGCCTTCAGGTCCCCGTCGCGCAGGGCGTTGTGCGCGTCGTCGACGCGCGGACCGTCGCCGCCGCGCACCGCTCGGGACGGCAGGTCCACGTGTGGACCATCGACGAGCCCGCCGAGATGCGCCGGCTGATCGACCTGGGCGTCGACGGCATCGTGACCAACCGTGCCGACCTGCTCCGCGACGTCCTCACGGAGCGCGGCCTCACCCCCTGACCGCGAGGTACCCCGGCATCCCGCATACCTCGCGAGGCGACAGTGCATCGTGTCTTCTCCTCGGCGGCTCGCTACTTCGTTGCGACGAGAGCCGACGGCGCACCTGGGGAGACGAGAGACAATCCACAGGTCCAGCCCATGTCGGCGCGCGCCGGCCTCGCGCTCCCCGATGCTGCGGGGCATGACGAACACGCAAGAGCGCCCCCGGGACGTAGGGGTCTCGCTGGAACCGCCGGAACTGCCCGAAGTCGAGCGCTACTCGCGTGGACGACGCCACGAGATCGAGGCCCGGGTACGGGACGGGACGTTGGTGCGTCTGCGCACAGGCGTCTACGGGCCCCGCGTCGTCGAGGACAGCGTCGCGAAGCGCGTTCAGGCGCGGATGCTGCAGCAGGTCCGGGCCGCCGTCGAGAGACTTCGCGGTGAGTTCTGGTTCAGTCACGTGACGGCCGCCGTCTTGTGGGGCTGCTGGACATGGAAATCGGACGGGCTCGTGCACCTGACCGAGCTGAGCAACCCTTCGATCCGTCGATCCAGCGAACGGATGATGCGCCGGCACTGGACGCCGTTGCCGCAGCGGGATCGGTCTTCCATCAACGGCATCCCAGTGACCTCGCTCGAGCGGACCGCGGTCGATTGCGCACGCATGCTCCGTCCAGGGCCCGCACTCGTCGTCCTCGACGCGGCTCTGCGCAAGCGGGCGGACCGTCGACTGATGGCGACCATTCTCGAGGAGAGCCGCGGCAAGAGGGGTGTCCGTCAAGCACGCGAGCTGCTGCCGCTCGCCGTCGCCACGTCCGAGTCGCCGGGCGAGAGCATCGTCCGGTGGGTGGCGCTGGACGCCGGGCTGCGGCCACCGTCCACCGCGATCCCCGTGGTCACCGAGATCGGGAAGTTCTGGGTCGATCTCGGGTGGGAGGACCTGAAGATCGGGATCGAGTTCGACGGCGAAGAGAAGTACAGCGGGAAGTACGGCGAACCGGCCGAGGTACGGCGTCAGGAACGGGAACGCCAGGCGGCGCTGGAGCGTGACGGATGGATCATCCTGAGGTTCCGCTGGGACGACTTCCTGGACCTCGACACGATCGCCGAAGAGGTCCGCCGCGCGCTGGCCCACCGCCACGCCCCCGCCAAGTAGACCGGATGCCGGGGTACCTCGCGAAGTACCCGGGATGCCGGGGTACCTCGCGAAGTACCCGGGATGCCGGGGTACCTCGCGGGGGTGGGTCCTCGCCGGGAGGGTCACCCTCGGCCGCTGTCCGGTCAGAGGGAGACGGTCAGAGGGAGACGGTCAGAGGGAGACGGTCAGAGGGAGATGGTGCGCGACGGCGGCGCCTCCGCCGAGATCTCCGCGTAGGCGGCCTGGAGCAGCGCGGGGTCGGGGCCCTCGAGCCGCGTGGGGCGCGCGACGTCGTCGAGCACGACGAACCGGAGCAGGTCGCCACGGGTCTTCTTGTCCCGGCGCATCGCGCCGAGCAGCTGGTCCCACCGGTCGCCGCGGTACGTCGTCGGCAGCCCGAGCGACGACAGGATCGCTCGGTGGCGGTCGACGACGTCGTCGTCGAGCTTGCCCGCGAGCCGCGACAGCTCGGCTGCGAACACCATCCCGACGGACACGGCGGCCCCGTGCCGCCACCCGTACCGCTCGGCGAGCTCGATCGCGTGGCCGAGCGTGTGCCCGTAGTTGAGGATCTCGCGGAGGCCCGCCTCCTTGAGGTCCTCCCCCACGACAGCGGCCTTGACCGTGACCGACCGGCGCACGAGCTCCGCCACGACGGCGCGAAGCTCGTCGGACGGCTCGCTTCCCGTCGCCTCCCACGAACCCCAGTCGCGCAGCTCGGCGGCGTGCGCCTCGACGAGCTCGAGGATCCGCGGGTCCGCGATGAAGCCGGTCTTCACGACCTCCGCGAGCCCGGCGACGAACTCGAACCGCGGCAGCGACTCGAGGGTCGCGAGGTCGGCGAGCACGCCCGCGGGCGGGTAGAACGCACCGACGAGGTTCTTGCCCTCGGCCGTGTTGATCCCGGTCTTCCCGCCGACGGCGGCGTCGACCATCGCGAGCAGCGTCGTCGGGACCTGCACCACGCGGATCCCGCGCAGCCAGGTCGCGGCCACGAAGCCCGCGAGATCGGTCGTCGCTCCCCCGCCGACGCCGACGATCGCGTCCGAGCGCGTGAAGTCCGCCTGCCCGAGCACGCCCCACAGGAACGCGGCGACCTGCGCGGACTTGGCCTCCTCGGCGTCGGGCACCTCGGCCAGGAACGCCTGGTACCCGACGGCCTCGAGGTCGTCGCGAACGACTTCCGCGGACGCCGTGAGCGACGGCTGGTGCACGACGAGCACCCGGCGCACGTCGGGGCCGAGCACGCGCGGCAGCTCGCCGAGCAGGTGCCGGCCGATGAGCACGTCGTACGGCGCGTCCCCTCGTACGGTCACGGCCTCGGGCGCGGTGCCCGCCTCGTCCACGAGCGACTCGCTCACACGTCCTCCTCGGTCCGGGGCGGTGCGCTCTGCTGCGCCCGCCCGATGTGCTCGACGATCTCCTCGACGACCCGGCGCGGCCCGTGGGCGTCCGTCGTCACGCGCACGGTCGCGACCGCCTCGTAGACGGGCCGCCGCGCGGCCATCAGCTCGTCCCAGCGCGTCATGGCGTCACCCGCGAGCAACGGCCGGCTGGTGTCTCCGCGCAGCCGACGGGCGGCGGCCACGCGGCTCACGTCGAGGAACACGACGACGCCACCCCGCTCCACGTACTCGGACAGCCGTTCGCGCGTGGCGGCGTCGAGCACCGCGCCGCCCCCGAGCGAGAGCACGCCAGGGTGCGAGACGAGCGCCGCGGCGACCGCGTCGCGCTCGAGCGCGCGGAACGCCGGCTCGCCCTGCTCGGCGAAGATCGTCGAGACGGCGATGCCCGCCGTCCGTTCGACGTCCGCGTCGGTGTCCCGGCCCTCCACGTCGAGCCGGCGGGCCAGGTGCCGCATGACGGTCGACTTGCCGCTCGCGGGCGGTCCGACGAGGACCGCGACGGGCTGGGGTGCCATGCGGGTCAGCGGAGCAGCTCGGGGACGGCGGCGAGGTAGGACTCGACGTTGCGGCGCACCTCGGCGACGGAGTCGCCACCGAACTTCTCGAGCGCGGCCTGCGCGAGGACGAGAGCGACCTCCGCCTCCGCGACGACGGCAGCGGGCGGCACCGCGCACACGTCCGAGCGCTGGTGCTGCGCGGTCGCGGCCTCTCCGGTCACGACGTCGACCGTCGCGAGAGCGCGCGGGACCGTCGAGATCGGCTTCATGGCGCCGCGCACCCGCAGCACCTCGCCGTTGCTCATCCCGCCCTCGACGCCGCCGGCCCGGTTCGACGACCGGTGCAGCAGGCCGTCCTCGCCGCGGACGATCTCGTCGTGCGCCTGCGAGCCGCGGCGGTGGGCGGTGCGGAAGCCGTCGCCGACCTCGACACCCTTGAACGCCTGGATGCCCATGATCGCGCCCGCGAGCCGGGCGTCGAGGCGCCGGTCCGACGAGACGTACGACCCGATCCCCGACGGCACCCCGTACGCGAGCACCTCGACGACGCCGCCGAGCGTGTCGCCGTCCTTCTTGGCCTCGTCGATCTCCGCGACCATCGCCGCCGACGACGCCGCGTCGAAGCAGCGCACCGGGTCCGCGTCGAGCGCGGCGACGTCGTCGGGGGTGGGCAGCGTCGCGTCGTCTGGCACGTCCACCGAGCCGATCGCGACGACGTGCGAGACGAGCCGCACCCCGAGCGCCTGCTCGAGGAATGCGGCGGCGGCGCGGCCGAGCACGACCCGGGTCGCCGTCTCGCGGGCGGACGCGCGCTCGAGCACCGGACGCGCGTCCTCGAACGCGTACTTGCGCATGCCGATCAGGTCGGCGTGGCCCGGGCGGGGCCGCGTGAGCGGGCGGTTGCGCGCGATCTCGCGCTCGTCACCGGTGCCCGCGTCGACCAGGAGCGCCTCCGGGGGCACGGGGTCCGCCGCCATGACGTCGACCCACTTGGGCCACTCGGTGTTGCCGATCTGGATCGCCAGCGGGCCGCCCTGCGTGAGCCCGTGCCGCAGCCCGCCGAGGACGGTCAGCTCGTCCTGCTCGAACTTCTGCCGCGAGCCGCGGCCGTAGCCGAGGCGGCGGCGCGCGAGGGCCGCGCGCAGGTCGTCGGAGACGAGCTCGACGCCGGCCGGCAGCCCTTCGATGATCCCGACGAGCGCGGGGCCGTGCGACTCACCTGCGGTCAACCAACGGAGCATGGTCCCGATTCTTCCATGCGGCCACCGGGCGGACGGCCGTCGTCCGGTGCCTGGACGACGGCCTGTGGACAGTCCCGATACGCCCTGCGGTGTCTCGGTACAGTGCCGCCGTGCCGACGACGAAGCCCGCCTCCCCCGGCGACCTCACGGACACCCCGCCCACCGGGGCGTCGGTGGTGCGCTCACCACGGCGCACCGCCGCAGCCGTGCGGAGCGAGGTCGCCGCAGTGACGCTGCCCGCGACGGTGGTCACGGCGGTCGCGCTGGTCCTGGTCGGGCTCGCCGTGGGCTCGGCGGCGGCCGCGCGTCACGAGGCCGAGACGAACGCGACCGCGACCCTCGTTCTCGCCGCGGCACCCGCGCTCGTCGTGCTGGCGCTCGTCGCGGGTCCTCTCACCGTCATCGACGTCCGCACGCACCGCCTGCCCGACGCGCTGACGCTCCCTGGGATCGTCCTGGGCGCGCTGACGCTCGGGGCGGCGGCACTCGTGCTCGGCGACGGGTCGGCCGTCGTGCGGACGGCAGTCGGGACCGCGGTCACGGCGGGCTTCTACGCGCTGCTCGCACGCCTCGGCGGGCTGGGGCGCGGCGACGTGAAGCTCGCGTGGCTCGTGGGCCTCCCGCTCGCCTGGGTGGGCTGGGCGACGCTCGCGACCGGCGTCCTGCTGGCGTTCCTGCTCGGCGGGCTCTGGTCGGTCGGGCTGCTCGTGACGCGCCGAGCCAACCGCAAGACCGCGGTCGCGTTCGGCCCGTTCATGCTCGCGGGGGCTCTGCTCGCGGTCGTGCTCACGGCGACTGCCGCTCCGGCGGTCAGCGTCTGAGAGGAGGGACGCGTCCGGACGTTGTCACCGTGCTGCGAGAGCCGCCCGGAGCGCGGTGTCCATCGCGTCGACGGGCGCCGTGCGGCCCGTCATGAGCCTGACCTGCTCGGCCGCCTGGTGGAGGAGCATGCGCTCGCCGTCGACGGTGTCGCCACCCGCGCGCCGCCATGCCTGCGCGAGAGCCGTGGGCCGTGGGTCGTAGGCGACGTCGAGCAGCAGGCCCACGACCGGGACGGCGAGCTCGGCTGCCAGGCCGTCCGCAGCATGCGGGGGCAGCGTCGAGACGATGACGTCGTGCGCGGGCAGCGCCTTGGCGGCGTCGTCGAGCACGACGAAGCGCGGCCGCACGTGCAGGCGCTCCGCGACGGCAGCGAGCTCCGAGGTGCGCGCGAGCGACCGCGCATACACGACGGGCTCGACGCAGCCCAGCTCCCGCAGGGCCGCCAGGGTCGACGCGGCCGTGGCGCCGGCCCCGAGGACTGCGGCCGACCCGAGCGTGGGCAGGGCGAACGGCGCGCCACCGCCCGTCCGCGCGTCCGACTCAGTGACGAGCCCCTCGCGCAGCGCGGCCACCAGACCGTGCACGTCGGTGTTCGACCCGCGCCGGCCCCCGTCGTCGAGCACGACCGTGTTGACCGCACCGACCTGGTGAGCGAGCGGGGTCACGTCGTCGAGCAGGCCGATCACAGCCTGCTTGAGCGGCATCGTGAGGCTCAGCCCGGCCCAGGTGTCGTCGAGCTCGTCCAGGAACGCGGGCAGCGCGTCCTCGGTGACGTCGTGCGCCGTGTAGTACCAGTCGTCGAGACCCAGCGCCGCGTAGGCGGCGCGGTGGAGCACCGGGGAGAGCGAGTGCGAGATCGGGTGGCCGAGGACGGCCGCGTGGCGTGTCACTGAGTCGGCGTCACTTCTTGTGCGCTGCCTGCCAGGCCCGCAGCTCAGCCAAGTTGTCCAGATGCTCCGGGTAGGTGTCGGCGAACTTCGTCTCGCCCGTGTCGAGGTTGACGGTCACCCAGAACAGCCACGATCCGTCAGCCGGATTCAGCACCGCCTTGATCGATGCCGCGCCGGGGTTGGCGATCGGCCCCGGCGGGAGGCCCTTGTGCGCATACGTCGAGTACGCGTTCTTCGGGTCGTTGTTCTGGGCCTGCGTCACGGGCGATCCCGGTGTCCCCAGGCCGTAGGCCGTCGTGGAGTCAGCCTGCAGGACCATCCCGTCGGCCAGGCGGTTGTCGATCGCCCGTGAGACCTTCGGCCGGTCCTTGTCCCGGGAGACCTCGCGCTCCACGATCGACGCCTTGATCAGGACCTCCTCCTGGTCGCCGGACGCGACCTTGAGCTTCTTCAGCTCGGCCTTCGTCTGCGCGATCATCTGGTTGAGGATCTCGGTCGCGGTCACGTCGGGATCGAACGAGTACGTCGCCGGGTAGAGCCAGCCCTCGTAGTTGCCCTTCGCCACGGAAGGCAGGCCCGTGCCCTTGGTGTTCTTCTTGGCCTTCTCGAACTGGGCTGCGGGGATGCCGGTGACGCTGCTGGCCCGCGTGATGGCCTGGTCCGCGGTGTACCCCTCGGGGATCGTCACCTGGAACTCGACGCGCCCGTTGTTCGACGCGAGGAGCGCGACGGCGTCGGCGGCCTTCATCTCCTTGCGGACGGTGTAGACGCCGGGCTGGATGCCCGCGGCGTTGACGTTCGCGCTGTAGGCGTTCGTGAAGGCCTTGACGCTCTTGACGACGCCCGCCTCGACGAGCGTCTCGCCGATCGCGGTCCCGGAGTCTCCCGGGTTGACCTTGACCTCGACCGACCCGGTGCCGGGCCCGGCATAGTCCTCGGCCTTGGGGTGGAGGCTCCCGATCGACAGCCCCGGCAGGACGTGGTTGTAGACGTACCAGCCGGCACCGCCGACCACGACGAGGGCGAGGAACAGCACGACGATCCGGCGGCGACGGCGCCGACGGCGAGCAGCAGCGGACGCCTTCTGGCTGCGCCGCTGGGCGGTGCGAGAAGGAACGGGTGCGGGGCCGGTCGTCGTCGGCGGTGGTGCCGAGAACAGGTCCGTCATGCCGTCCAACCTCTTTCTCGTCGTCGTCTGGTCGTGCTCCCCCTGCGTGTGCTTCTGCGGCGGCTCAGGCACTGACGAGCTCGCCCGTCCGTTCCCCGACGCGACGCTCGGCGTCGAGGGCGGTCTGGAGGATGATAACCGCCGCCACCTGGTCGACTACCGCCCGCTGCTTGCGGCCGGGACGACCCGCCTCCTTCATGGAGCGGTGGGCGCTCACGGACGACATGCGCTCGTCCACGAGGTGGACGGGTACCGGGTCGATCGCTCGCGCAACCAGTCCAGCGTACGCGCGAGCGGCCTGTGCGGAAGCACCCTCGGCCCCGGAGAGGTGGCGTGGCAGCCCGACGTACACGACACGTGCACCGCGCTCGACCACCTCGTCCACGATGCGCCGGACGTCGCTCTTCCCCGCCTCGTCGCGCCGGAGCGTCTCCACCGGGGTGGCGACGAGGCCGTCCGGGTCGCTCGCGGCGAGCCCGACCCGGACGGTCCCCACGTCGATCGCGAGGCGTGGCCCTCGTTCGAGAGTCACGACGCCTGCGCGGCCACCGCGTCACGGACGGCGTCGAGCGCCGCGGGCACGGCCGCGGCGTCCTGGCCGCCACCCTGGGCGACGTCGTCCTTGCCGCCGCCACCGCCGCCGAGGACGCCGGACGCGGCCTTGACCAGGGCACCGGCACGCACGCCCGCCTGGCGAGCGGACGCGTTGGTGGCCGCCACGACGAGCGGGCGGCCCTTCGCGACGCCCGCGACCGCGACGACGGCGGGGTCGGCCTCACCGAGGCGTGACCGGACGTCGAGAGCGAGCGCGCGCAGGTCATCGGCGGACGCGACGTCACCGGCGTCGTGCGTCACGACGCGGACGGAACCGACCTGGGCGGCCCCGGCCGCCAGCGAACCGGCCGCGGCGAGGAGCTGCGCCTGGCGGACGCCGGCGAGCTCCTTCTCGGCGTCGCGCAGCCGGGTGACCAGCGACGACACGCGCTCGGACAGCTCGTCGGGGCGCGCGCCGAGCAGCTGGGTGAGCTGCCCGACGAGCGCGTGCTCCTTGGCCTGGAACCCGTATGCGCCGTCCCCGACGAGCGCCTCGACGCGCCGGACGCCCGAGCCGACGGAGGACTCGCCGAGCAGCGTCACGCGGCCGATCTCGCCGGACTGCTTGACGTGCGTCCCGGCGCACAGCTCGCGGGACCAGTCGCCGCCGATCGAGACGACCCGCACACGGTCGCCGTACTTCTCGCCGAACAGCGCCATCGCGCCGAGCGCCTTGGCCTCGGCGATCGGCATGACCTGGTCGGTGACGTCCAGGTTGTCGACGAGCAGCGTGTTGACGCGCTCCTCGATCTCGCCGAGGGCGCTCTGCGGGACCGCGGACGACGACCGGAAGTCGAAGCGGACGCGGCTCGGCGAGTTCTCCGAGCCGGCCTGCGTGCGGTCGGGGCCGACCGTCTCGTGCAGCGCCTTGTGGATCATGTGCGTGGCGCTGTGCGCCTTGCTGATCGCCTTCCGGCGCGCGAGGTCGATGGTGCCGGTCCCCCGGTCGCCGAGCGCCGCGGTCCCTTCGACGAGGCGTCCCCGGTGCACCGAGAGCCCCTTCACGGGACGCTGCACGTCGTCCACCTCGATGGACGCGCCGCCGTCGAGCACGATGGTGCCGTGGTCGGCGAGCTGGCCGCCGGCCTCGGCGTAGAACGGCGTGCGGTCGAGCACGACCTCGACGTCGGCCGGCGCGGTCGCGGCCGGCGCGGGCACGCCGTCCACGAGCAGGCCGACGATGCCGACCTCCGCCGTCGTGTCGGTGTAGCCGAGGAACTCGACGGGCTTGTCGAGCTGCTTGTCGATGGTCTCGTAGGCGGCGAGGTCGGCGCCGCCCCGGCGCTTGGCGAGCGCGTCCTCGCGCGCCCGCTGGCGCTGCTCGGACATGAGCCGCCGGAACGCGTTCTCGTCGACCTGGACGCCCTGCTCGGCGGCCATCTCGAGCGTGAGGTCGATCGGGAAGCCGTAGGTGTCGTGCAGCTGGAACGCCTGGTCGCCCCCGAGCACGGGGACCTGACCGGCGGGCGCGGACTCCTTGAGCTTGCGCACCGACGTGTCGAGGATCGTCGTGCCCGACGCGAGCGTGCGACGGAAGGCGTCCTCCTCCGCGTACGCGACCTGGGAGAGCCGCTCGAAGTCGGTGGCCAGCTCCGGGTACGACGGCGACATCGCGTCGCGGCTCACGGGCAGCAGCGACGGCAGCGACGGCTCGTCGACGCCGAGCAGGCGCATCGCACGCACCGAGCGGCGCAGCAGACGGCGCAGCACGTAGCCGCGGCCCTCGTTCGAGGGACGCACGCCGTCGCCGATGATCATGAGCGCCGACCGGACGTGGTCCGCCACGACACGCATGCGCACGTCGTCGTCGTGGACGGCGCCGTACGTCTTGCCGGACAGCTCGGCGGCAGCCGCGATGACCGGGAACACCTCGTCGATCTCGTAGAGGTTGTCCTTGCCCTGGAGCAGGTACGCGACGCGCTCGAGGCCCATGCCCGTGTCGATGTTCTTGCGCTGGAGCTCCCCGACGATCCGGAAGTCCTCCTTCGACTTCACGTTGTCGATCGCGTACTGCATGAACACGAGGTTCCAGATCTCGAGGTACCGGTCCTCGTCGACGACGGGGCCGCCCTCGCGCCCGAACTCGGGGCCACGGTCGATGTAGATCTCCGAGCAGGGGCCGGCAGGCCCGGGCTGCCCGGTCGACCAGTAGTTGTCCTTCTTGCCGCGAGACTGGATGCGCTCGTCGGGCAGCCCGGCGATGCGCTTCCACAGCTCACGCGCCTCGTGGTCCTCGTGGTAGACGGTCACCCAGACCGTCTCGGGGTCGAAGCCGTACTTCCCCTCGTCGCGCGAGCCCGTGACCAGGTCCCACGCGTACGTGATGGCGCCTTCCTTGAAGTAGTCGCCGAACGAGAAGTTGCCGTTCATCTGGAAGAACGTGCCGTGCCGCGTCGTCTTGCCGACCTCGTCGATGTCGAGCGTGCGGACGCACTTCTGGACGCTGGTCGCACGGTCCCACGGAGGCGTCTGCTGGGCCGTCATGTAGGGGATGAACGGCACCATGCCCGCGATCGTGAACAGCGTCGACGGGTCCGGGGAGATCAGGGACGCCGAGGGCACGACGGTGTGGCCGTTGGCCTCGAAGTAGTCGAGCCAGCGCTTGCGGATCTCGGCGGTACGCATGGTGTCCTTCGTCGGTCGGGACGGCCCGGAGGGCGGGCCGGTCGTGCAGTCAGGGGTGGGGCAGGGTGACGCTCGGGGCGACGTCAGAAGAACGCGTAACCCACGTCGGGATCTTCCTCGTCGCGCGGGACGGCGCCCGGCGCCGCCGGCTTCGCGTCGCCCGGGCGACGGCCCTCGGCGCGCGCGCGGCGCACGTCGTCGGGGGCCGGCTGGCCTTCGGCCAGGAGCGCCGCCTGGAGCTCGGCCTCGCGCGCGTCGCGCGCGGTCCGGAACTCCTCGCCGAACGTCCGGACGAACGTGACGGCGCGGCCGCCGACCGCGTTCGCGCGGTCGGTCGCCTGGTCGACGAGCGACGCGGGCGCGTAGCGGGCGACGACCTTGCGACCCTGGCGGACGACCACGACGGTCACCGCGACGCCCACGCCGATCCAGAAGAGGCGCCTCACTCGGCACCGCCGGCGGAGCGGCCCGACGCGCGGGCGAAGGCCTTGCGGACGCCGTAGCTGAACGCGGCGACCTTGACGAGCGGGCGCCCCACCGTCGCGGCGTACAGACCGGTGAGCGCGGAGACGTTCTCGCTGACCTGGGCGGCCGAGGTGGTGATGACGTCGACCTTCGCGAGCTGTCCGTTGGTCGACGCGACCGTGGTGGCGGCCTCGTCGAGGATCGGGACCGAGTGCTCGGTGATCTGCCGCACGGAGTCGCGCGTCTCGTCGAGCACGCGCCCGAGCTTGAGCAGCGGTACGGCGAGGAACCCGACCAGCAGGACGAACGCGATCGCCGCGATCAGACCGGCCACGTCACCGACGCTCATGTGCTCCCTCATCTCTGTCCGGGTGCGCGACCCGGAACGGGCCGCGACGCCACCTTACCGAGGTGGCAGTGGTCGTGCGGCGCCCGCCCGGCCGCGCCCGCGCGTCGTGCGCGTGGGACCGCCGACCGGGTCCGGACACACGGACGCCCCGCTCGCACCTGAGCGGGCAAGCGGGGCGTCCGACGTGCGGCGGGCTGGGTCAGCGCGCGTAGTACTCGACGACGAGCTGGACCTCGCAGGTCACGGGGACCTCGGCGCGCTTCGGGCGGCGCGTCAGCTGCGCGGTGAGCTTCTCGAGCTGGACGTCCAGGTAGCCCGGGACGGCGGGGAGCACGTCACGGTGCGCGCCGGCGGCGGCGACCTGGAACGGCGTGGTGGCCTGGCTCTTCGGCTTGACCTGGATGGTCTGGCCCGGCTTCACGCGGAAGGACGGACGGTCGACGATCTTGCCGTCCACGAGGATGTGGCGGTGCACGACGGCCTGACGGGCCTGGAGGATCGTGCGGGCGAAGCCGGAGCGCAGCACGAGGGCGTCGAGACGGGTCTCGAGGTTCTCGACGAGCGCCTCACCGGTCAGACCCTTGTCCTTGCGGGCCTCCTCGTACGCACGGGCGAGCTGCTTCTCGCGGAGCGCGTACTGGGCACGCAGACGCTGCTTCTCGCGCAGACGGACGGCGTAGTCGGACTCGGTGCGGCGGCGGGCGCGGCCGTGCTCGCCGGGCGGGTAGGGGCGCTTCTCGAAGTGCTTGACGGCCTTCGGGGTCAGGGCGATGCCGAGCGCACGGCTCAGGCGCACCTGACGGCGCGAGCGGGTCACAGAGGACACGGTGGTTCCTTCTCTTCCTGTCGTGTTCTGACGTCGCACCGGGCGGTCGGGAGGACCGGCGGCGCTGGACCAGCCGATGAGCCGCACGCCGTCGTCGACCGGGAAGGGTCTGCGAGGAGGTGGGCTACTGGGCCGAGGTCCCAGGGGTCGCCCGAACGGGCAACCCGTCGATCTTACCCCACGCGGTACGGCGTCACGGAACGCGGCTCGCGCTCCCCGGTGGCGTCCGGCGGTAGCGGCGCACGCTCAGTCGCCGTCGAGGATCTGCCGGATGCGCGCGAGCCGCTCCTGCACCTGCCGCTCGTACCCCCGGTCGTTCGGCTCGTAGTAGCGGCGGCCGACCAGCTCGTCGGGCAGGTACTGCTGCGCGGCGACCGCGTGCGGTGCGTCGTGCGCATAGCGGTAGCCCTCCCCGTGGCCGAGCCGCTCGGCGCCGGCGTAGTGCGCGTCACGCAGGTGGGACGGGACCGTGCCCACGCGACCGGCGCGGATGTCGGCGAGGGCCGCGTCGACCCCGAGGTACGCGGCGTTGGACTTGGGTGCCGTGGCGAGGTGCACCACGGCCTCGGCCAGCACGATCCGCCCCTCGGGCATCCCGATGAACGCGACCGCTTGCGCGGCTGCGACGGCCGTCTGGAGCGCCGACGGGTCGGCCATCCCGACGTCCTCAGCCGCGGAGATGACGAGGCGCCGCGCGATGAAGCGCGGGTCCTCCCCCGCCGCGACCATGCGCGCCAGGTAGTGCAACGCGGCGTCGACGTCCGAGCCGCGGATCGACTTGATGAACGCGGACACGACGTCGTAGTGCTGGTCCCCGTCGCGGTCGTAGCGCACGGCTGCGACGTCTACGGCGCGCTCGATGGTCTCGAGGTCGACACCCGGTGTCCCGGTGCCCGGGCCGGTCCCGGACAGGGCCGCGCCCGCCGCGGCCTCGAGGATGGTGAGCGCCTTGCGCGCGTCCCCGCCCGCGAGCCGGAGCAGGTGGTCCTCGGCGTCCTCCTCGAGCACGACCGAGCCCGCGAGGCCCCGCTGGTCGTCGAGGGCGCGCCGCACGACCGCCCGGACGTCGTCGCCCGTGAGCGGCTCGAGCGTCAAAAGCAGCGAGCGCGAGAGCAACGGCGCGTTGACGGAGAAGCTCGGGTTCTCGGTCGTCGCGGCGACGAGCGTCACCCAGCGGTTCTCGACGCTCGGTAGGAGCGCGTCCTGCTGCGTCTTGGAGAACCGGTGCACCTCGTCCACGAACAGGACGGTCTCCTGACCACCGTTGACGAGGCGGCGCCGAGCGTCGTCGATGACCGCACGGAGGTCCTTGACCCCGGCCGTGACCGCGGACAGCTCCACGAACCGTCGCCCCGACGACCGGGCGACCAGGTAGGCGAGCGTCGTCTTGCCCGTGCCCGGCGGGCCCCAGAGGATCACCGACGACGGCGCGGCGCGCCCCGCGTCCGCCCCCGCGTCGTCCACCAGGCGGCGCAAGGGCGAGCCGGGGCGGAGCAGGTGGGCCTGGCCCACGACCTCGTCGAGCGTCCTCGGACGCATCCGGACGGCGAGGGGCGCGGAGGCCGGGACCTCGGGGAGGCCGGTGGGGCCGGTCGAGGCGGCGTCGAACAGGTCCCCGAGCACGTCCATGGGCACGAGCGTACGCAGCGCAGCCCACACCACGGGCACGCGAGGACGCGCCGCGGGCGTGACGCACCCGCGCGAGGGATGGAATGCTGACCCCGTGTTCGCCAGCCTCGGCCGCGCCGTCGCGCGGCACCCGCTCCGCGCCGTCGCCGCCTGGGTGGTCGTCGCCGCGCTCTCGTACCTCGTGGCGGTCGCGGGCGTGGGCTCCGACGAGGGCCTCTTCGACCGCGTCACGTCGGGAGAGCCGCAGGTCAGCGGGTCGGAGAGCGCGACCGGGCTGGCGCTCATCAACTCGTCGAGCGAGCAGGCCGTGAGCATCACCGCGATCGTCGACGACGCGCCGCCCACCACCAAGGGCCTCGCGACCGCGCTCGGCCCCCTGCACGACGACCTGACGGGCACGGACGGCGTCGACGCCGTGATCGACCCGTTCGTCCTCCCCGACGGCCCGAAGTCGGACGCCGCGAAGCCCCTGATCGCTCAGGACGGCCAAGGCTTCATCGTGGTAGTCGACCTCAAGACGTCGCTCAGCGACGCCCAGACCAAGGACGCCGAGAACGCCGTCGTCGCACGGCTGCGCGAGCTCCCGTCCGACGTCGGCACGGTTGCGCCGGATGCGACGGTGCTCGTCTCGAGCGACGACCTCGTCGTGCACGCGATCACCGACCAGCTCGAGAAGGACCTGCGCACGGGCGAGGCGATCGCACTCCCCGTGGCGCTCGTCATCATGGTCCTGGTGTTCGGCGGGCTTCTCGCGGCGAGCATGCCGATCCTCGGCGCGCTGGCGTCGATCGGGTGCGGCTTCGGGGTGCTCTACCTGCTCACGTACGTGCTCGACGTCGACGCGACGGTCATCAACGTGGTGACCGTCCTCGGCATCGGCCTGTCCATCGACTACGGCCTGCTCGTGGTGTCCCGGTACCGCGAAGAGCTCACGCGCGTGGACGCCCCCGACGACGGCACCGCGCCCCGCCGACGACGTCGCGGCGGCCGCGCGGGCAGCGCGCACGAGGCGCTCGTCGCCACGGTGTCGACCGCCGGGCGGACGGTCGCCTTCTCCGCGCTCACGGTCGCGATCTCCATCGCGACCCTCGCGATCTTCGAGCCCGAGCTCATGCGCGCGATCGGCATCGCCGGCGTCGCGATCATCCTGCTCGCGCTCGCCACCGCCCTCACGCTCGTGCCCGCGCTGCTGCGGATGTCCGGGACCCGCCTGGCCCGGCCCGGCGTCGTCGGCCGCATCCCGGGGCTCCGCGCGGTCCTGGCCCGGACGTCCGACGTGTCGGCGGACGAGGGCGTCTTCTCGCGCCTCGCGACGCGGGTCCAGCGCCGCCCGCTCCTCGTGCTCGTCGCATGCGTCGCCGTCCTCGGCGTCCTCGCGGCACCCGCGGCGAGCCTCCAGCTCCGGAACTCCGGCATCGAGCTCCTTCCCTCCGACAGCGAGTCCCGGCAGTTCGTCGCCGAGCTCTCCGACCAGTACCCCGCCTCGCGCAGCCCCGAGCTCCGCGTGGTCGTCCAGGGCACCGAGCAGCAGGGCAAGGACCTCGCCGGCAAGATCGCGGTCCTCGACGGCGTGCAGTCCGTCGACCCGCCCGCGCAGGGCGACGGCATCGAGGTCCTGGGCGTCCGGACGACCGATCACGACCCCGGCAGTGCGGCGGTCGTCGACGTCGTCCACGAGATCCGCGACCTGCG
The DNA here is from genome assembly GCF_042670205.1 of Luteimicrobium sp. NPDC057192. NCBI lineage: Bacteria > Bacillati > Actinomycetota > Actinomycetes > Micrococcales > Luteimicrobium > Luteimicrobium sp. NPDC057192. The sequence continues at coordinate 51,955 of NZ_JBHUWD010000036.1, forward strand.
CGACCAGGGCGTCACCACGACCTACTACGTGACGGGCCAGGCAGCGGGCCAGGTCGACTTCACGGCCGCGCTCGCCGACCGGCTGTGGTGGGCGGTCGGGATCATCGCGCTCGCGACGTTCGTGCTCCTCGCGATCATGACGGGCTCCGTCGTCCTCCCGATCAAGGCCTTGCTGACCAACGCCCTCTCGATCTTCGCGTCCCTCGGCGTGCTGGTGTGGGTCTTCCAGGACGGGCACCTGTCCGGCCTGCTCGACTTCACGAGCACGGGAGGCATCGAGGTCTACGTGGTCGCGCTGGTGCTGGCGTTCGCGTTCGGCCTCGCGATGGACTACGAGGTCTTCCTGCTGTCCCGGATCAAGGAGCTCCACGACGCTGGCGTCTCGGCGCGCGAGTCGGTCCGGCTGGGCCTGCAGCGGTCGGGCCGCATCATCACGAGCGCCGCCGCGATCATCATCGTGGTGTTCGCGGGCTTCGCGGCCGGGCGTCTGCTGGTCACCAAGGAGATCGGGTTCGCGCTCGCGATCGCCGTCTTCATCGACGCGACGATCGTGCGGATGCTGCTCGTCCCGGCGACCATGACACTCCTGGGCCGGGCCAACTGGTGGGGGCCGCGCTGGCTCAAGCGGCTCTCGACGCGGGGCGCCGTGCGGTCCTGACCTCGCCCTGTCCCGGGCGGCGTCGCGCACGTACCGTGGGGGACATGAGCGAGCCGCAGCGCAGCGCCCCCGCCGACGACGCCGGGCCAGGGCCGGACGCCCGCCCGACGGTCTTCGAGTCCTGCGGGGGTGCGCCGGCGATGCTCGCGCTGGCCCGGGCCTGGCACGTGCGGTGCCTCGCCGACCCGGAGGCCGCGCACCCGTTCACGCACCGGCCTATCCACCCGCAGCACGCCGAGCGTCTCGCCGCCTACTGGGGCGAGTCCCTCGGCGGCCCGCCGACGTACACGTCCGCGCTCGGGACCGAGGCCGACTTCGTCCGCACCCACGCCGGCAACGGGCCCCACGACTCCCTCGACGCCGCGGCCGCGGCCTGCTTCGCCCTGGCCCTCGACGACGCCGCGATCCCCGACGACCCGGCGCTCCGCGACACGCTGGCGCGCTGGTTCGCGTGGTCGAACCACCTGGTGAACCACGGCTGGCCGACGCCCGCCGACGTCCCCGACGACCTCCGCCTCCCCCGCTGGGACTGGGAGGGTCCGGTCAGCTGAGTCCGGCCAGGTCGCGCAGCCGTGAGGCCTGGGCGGTGCGCTCCGCCGCGAGCTGCTCGTCGGCGGTCCGCGCTCCCGCGCCGCGCATCAGGCCGGTCACGGCTCGCACCGCACCGGCGGGCGGGGCGAGCAGGCTCGCCACGAGGTCACGGACGGCGTCCTCGAGCGAACCCGTTCCGACGACGGCGTTCGCGAGCCCGATGCGCTCGGCCTCGCCCGCCTCGACCCAGCGGCCGGAGGCGGCGATCTCGAGCGCCCGCGCCGGCCCGACGAGCTCGGCGAGGGGGCGCGTACCGCCCAGGTCGGGGACGAGGCCGAGCTGGACCTCACGCAGGCTCAGCCGGGCGTCGTCGGCGAGGACCCGCAGGTCGCACGCGAGAGCGAGCTGGAACCCGGCGCCCACGGCGTGGCCCTGGACGGCGGCAACAGTGACGGCGTCGACCCGGCGCCACCAGGTGAACGCGCGCTGGTACTCCGCGATCGCCGCGACGGTCCGCTCCTCGCCCGCCGCGACAAGGTCGGTGAGGCTCGGCTCCCCGGGGATGCCGCCGGGTGCGAGCATGGCCCGGTCGAGCCCGGCGGAGAAGGACGTGCCGGCGCCGCGCAGGACGACGACCCGCGCCTCGGGCGGCACGGCCTCCCCGATCGAGGCCAGGGCACGCCACGTCGCGGGCGTCTGGGCGTTGCGCGCCTCCGGCCGGTCGAGCGTCACGGTCAGGACGGGGCCGTCGAGGTCGGCACGCACCGACCCCGCCGCCAGGAGCGCGGGGTCGACGGAGGCAAGCGGTGTCGTCACGCCCGCCACGCTAGACGCCGCAGGCCCGCGGTCTCGGGTAGAGACCGCGGGCCCGCGGGAGACCTGCGTCAGACGACCGGCGTGGGCTCCGCGGCCCGTGCGTCGCCGTCGCGGCGCTGCTCGGCGGGCTTCGCGTCGACGCCCGCCTCCTTGCGCTGCTCGGGGGTGATGGGTGCGGGAGCGCCCGTCAGCGGGTCGTAGCCGCCGCCCGACTTCGGGAACGCGATGACGTCGCGGATCGACTCCGAGTCCGTGAGGAGCGCGACGATCCGGTCCCAGCCGAACGCGATCCCGCCGTGCGGCGGGGCGCCGAACTGGAACGCGTCGAGGAGGAAGCCGAACTTCTCCTGTGCCTGCGCCTCGTCGATGCCCATGACCTGGAAGACGCGCTCCTGCACGTCGCGGCGGTGGATACGGATCGAGCCGCCGCCGATCTCGTTGCCGTTGCACACGATGTCGTACGCGTAGGCGAGCGCGTTGCCCGGGTCCTGCTCGAACGTGTCGAGCCAGTCCGGCGTCGGGCTCGTGAACGCGTGGTGCACCGCGGTCCAGGCCCCCTCGCCCACGGCCACGTCGTCGTCCTCGCCGGTCGGCTTGAACAGCGGCGCGTCGACGACCCAGACGAACGCCCAGGCGTCCTCCTCGATCATGCCGGTGCGCTTCGCGATCTCGAGGCGCGCGGCGCCGAGGAGCTCGCGGGACTGCGTCACCTTGCCCGCTGCGAAGAACACCGCGTCGCCCGGGTTCGCGCCGGTCGCGTCGCGCAGACCCTCGCGCTCGGCGTCGGAGAGGTTCTTGGCGACCGGACCGGCGAGCGTGCCGTCCTCGGCGAACGTCACGTACGCGAGGCCCTTGGCCCCGCGCTGCTTGGCCCACTCCTGCCAGGCGTCGAACTGGCGGCGCGGCTGCGACGCACCGCCCGGCATGACGACGGCGCCCACGTACGGCGCCTGGAAGACGCGGAACGGGGTGTCCTTGAAGTAGTCGGTGAGCTCGACGAGCGGGTTGCCGAAGCGCAGGTCGGGCTTGTCGCTCCCGTAAAGGCGCATCGCGTCGGCGAACGTCATGCGCGGGATCGGCGTCGGGATCCGGTACCCGATGAGGTCCCACAGCTCGGTGAGGATCTCCTCGCCGAGCGCGATCACGTCGTCCTGCTCGACGAAGCTCAGCTCGACGTCCAGCTGCGTGAACTCCGGCTGGCGGTCGGCGCGGAAGTCCTCGTCGCGGTAGCAGCGGGCGATCTGGTAGTACCGCTCGAGCCCGGCGACCATGAGGAGCTGCTTGAAGAGCTGCGGCGACTGCGGCAGCGCGTACCAGCTTCCCGGCGCCAGGCGGGCGGGCACGACGAAGTCGCGCGCGCCCTCGGGGGTCGAGCGCGTCAGCGTCGGGGTCTCGACCTCGACGAAGTCGTGGGCGTCGAGCACGCGGCGGGCCGCCTGGTTGGCCTTGGCGCGCAGCCGGAGCGCGTGCGCCGGCGTCGGACGGCGCAGGTCGAGGTAGCGGTGCTTGAGGCGCGCCTCCTCGCCGATCGTCTCGGTCCCCTCGAGTGCGGTCGAGACCTGGAACGGCAGCGGCGCGGACTCGTTCAGCACGACGACGTCGCTCGCGACGACCTCGATCTCGCCGGTCGCGAGGTGCGGGTTCTCGTTGCCGTCCGGACGGCGCGAGACCTCGCCCGTCACCTGGAGCACGAACTCCGCGCGCAGCGGGTGCGCGACGGCCTCGTCGCGGATCACGACCTGGGCGATGCCCGACGCATCACGCAGGTCGATGAACGCCACTCCCCCGTGATCCCGGCGCCGGTCGACCCAGCCCGTGAGGGTGACGGTCTGACCGATGTGGTCGGCTCGCAGCGAGCCGGCCGTGTGGGTGCGGAGCACGGAGGTGTCCTTTCGAGAACCGGTGGATGACGCCCGCTGGTCGCGGCACGCTCGGGGTGACGCCCGTGCGCACGCGCACACGGGTGCCGTCCGAGTGTAGTCGGTGGCCACTCGGCGGAGCCGCCCCGTCGGACCGCCCGACGTCCAGGGCGACGCTGTGGACGACGGCGCGCCCGTGTCGCTCCCGTTCGCTACGGTCGTCCGGCGGCGATCCCCGCAGGTCATGGGGAGATCTCCCCATTTTCGACGGAACGGTCGCCCGCTATGCTCGCGGGCCAGGAGGGGGTGTGGGTCGATGGCCGATCTGAAGCTTGACCTGGACGCGGTGACCGAGCTGGGAAGCAACCTGACTCGGGTGGCGGACGAGTTCGAGGACGCGAACGCGCACAGCGACCGCATAGCGGAGGCGGTGGGGCACGACCACCTCGCCAAGACCGTGCGGGACTTCGCCCACAAGTGGGACGACACCCGCGGCAAGATGACGGAGAACCTCCGCCTGCTCGCGGACAGCGCAACCCAGGTCGCCGACGCGTTCACGCAGACGGACGCCGACATGGCCAAGGCGCTCGCCGGAGACGGCTGATGTCGCGTCCGGTCGATTGGTCGCCGGTGGGGTTGGACGTGGATCCGACGCCGGGTGATCCGGTGCTGGTGCTGTCGGGTGGGCGGGAGTACCAGGACGTCGCGGAGTCCATCGAGGGTGCGGCGTCGGCGATGGCCCGTCTTGATGTGGCGGGTGCGGTCTCGGCGGCGGTGGATGCGTTGATGGACCGCAAGGAAGACACGATCGGCGAGGTCCGGAAGGCGCACGCGAGGTATCAGGCCGCGGGTGACGCGTTGGTGTCCTATGCGGGGACGTTGGAGCGGGTGCAGTCCGACACGTTGGCCGCGTTGAACAAGGCGCGGGGTGCGCACGCGGACGCCGCTGACGCGTCCCGGACCCAGTCCTACTACCAGGACCTGGCCGAGTCGGAGACCGACGCGGCGACCAAGACGGCGTACAAGCACAAGGCTGAGACCGCGGCGAACGGTGCCGCGTCGGCCCAGCATGTGATCGCCGGGGCGCAGGACGACATC
>NZ_JBHUWD010000037.1:0-49144 GCF_042670205.1 Luteimicrobium sp. NPDC057192
GTCCTGGACGGCGTCCGGACCGAGACCGTCGACGAGACCGACGCGGTCACGGTCTACAACATCCACGTCCACACCCACCACACGTACTACGTCCTCGCCGGCGACGTCCCCGTCCTCGTCCACAACGCCGCCGGCCACGCCGACCCTGCATCCGCGTTGCGGGGGTGGCGCAGTGAGCGTTTCCAGTTCGGTGCGGAGAGCTTCTCGCTCGACAGGCGCGCGATGAAGCATTTCCTCGTGCGGCATCATCCGACGTACTGGAACGGATCGACGAAGGCCAGTCAATCGTTCTTCGACGCGTCGATGTCCGTCGACGACATCCACCACGCCGTCGGCTCGGTGATGCGACAGAACCGCGACAGACTGATCGAGATCGGCGGAGGGATCGATCAGGTCGAGGGGGTGGTCGACGGCGTGAGTTACGTGGTCGGTGTCACCCGGGGGCGTATAGGTCAGTTCTATCCAGGAGCATTGAAGAGATGACGATCGACATCGTGAGCTTCATCAAGTCCGACGACGGATCGTTCGAGCGCGTCGAGGACGCACACGAGTACCACGGCGACAGCGACTACGTCGAGGGTGCCATCAGCTTCGTGGTCGACGGGGTCGAGCTCTTCGGCTTGGAGCTCTGGGACGACGTGAACTGGCTGTGGCCGCTGCTGGTGCATGCGCTCGACGACTACCGACGGACCGGGTTGGGACAACGGTCCTTTCCGGACCAGCCGATCTACTTCAAGGCGGAGGCCATGTCGTGGAAGGGGCACACCCTGCTCACCGTCACCGATCGTGGCGACCTCAACCGGAGCGCTGCCGTGCCGACCGATGACCTCCTGCGCGAGGTCGCGAAATCCGGGGCTGGGTTCTTTCGGGAGCTCGGTCGGCTCGTGCCGGTGGCTGTCGATGCCGAGGGCTTCGTCGCACCTGTCGAGGAGGCCATCCTGTCGGGCTGGCTCGGCGAGCTGGAGTAAGCGGGCCGGCGAAGACCTACCGAACCAGGAGGCGTCGTTGGCGACCCGGAGTCCGGAGAGACGCCGGTGCCGACAGGTGCTCCGCAGGACTGACTCACCCCGGGGCGTCCAGGGGCGGGCGGTCGAGCTGCCGGTGCTGCCCTGCGCCGTCGGGCGCGGACCCGTACCGCACGGGCGAGGTGACGAACGCGGCGGTCGCAAGCAGCGCGACCGCCGTCCCGACGGCGCACAGCCCGGTGAGCACGGCGGCCGTCCGGCCGCGGAGCACGAGGCGGACGAGCGCCACGACCACGAGACCAGCCACGCCGCCGGCGGTGTTGGCGAGGACGTCGCTGACGTCCGTGCTCCCGACCGCCAGGACGTACTGCGCGGCCTCGAGCGCGGCGCTCGTCAGCGCCACGACGCCCAGCGCACGAGCCCACGTCCACCACCACGCCCGTCGGGGGGCGAGCAGCCCGAGGTACACGCCGAACGGCACGAACACCAGGACGTTCCCCAGCACCTCGGACGGCTTGCTGGGCCCGTTCTGGTCGGTCGCGACGAACGGCACGAGCTTGACGGTCCGCCGCGCGCCCGAGCCGACCCACGGGACGTCGAGCTTCCACAGCACCAGCCACACGAGCAGCACGAGGTACACGCCGAACAGGGCGACGAGCCACGGCCGCGTCCGGGTGTCCGCGCGTCCGCCGACGACGGCGCCCGCGGTCACCGCTGCATCCTCGGGTCCTGCGTCGGGTCCGCGTACATGGTGGGGCAGCCGTCGCGGACGGCGGCGGGCCGCAGCTCGTAGTGCCACGACTCGTTGGCGTAGACCTGGCACAGCCCGTACGCGGCGCCGTGCTGCGCGAGCCAGTCGGTGGCCTTCATGGGCCCGAGGTCGACTGCCTCGCCCTTGACGTGCTCGGACGTGTCGGGTGTCGCGACCCACCGCTCGGCCGCGGCCTTCGAGCCGTACTTCTTCACGGCGTCATCGAGGAGCTCGGCCTGGTCCTCCGCGGACCGCCACCCGCTGTTGACGACGAACCGGATCCCGCGCGCGTCGGCTGCGGCGGTCGCGGCCTTCTGCAGCGCGGCGCGCAGGGCAGGGTCGAGGTGCGTGACGGTCGGGTCGTCGCTGAAGACGGTCACGACGCCGCCGCTCCCGCTGTCGCCCGTGTCCGCGCTCCCGCCGTTCTCGTCGGTCCGCGCGTCCCCCCGCTGTGCCGTGGACGGCTGGGGCGCCTTCTTCGCGGGCGGGGCGACGGCGTCCTTGAGGTGCGCGACGGTCGTCGTGGTGGCCAAGGCGGAGTCGGGGGGCGCGGCGACCGCGTGGTAGGCCGCGACCCCGCCCACCGCGGCCCCGCCGACGGCGCACACGGCGAGGACGGTCAGGCGGCGGTGTCGTCGGCGCGGCGAAGTGATGACGAAAGGCATGCCGCCAGTCAACGAACCGGGGCGTTGCGAGGGCGTAAGCGCTTTTCGATATGCGCGCGATAGGTCCGGACCGGGAGCATGGTGCCCATGCGTGTGCTGATCGTCGAGGACGAGCCCCTGCTGGCCGAGGCCGTCCGCGACGGGCTGCGCCTGGAGGCGATCGCGTCGGACGTCGCGGGCGACGGTGACACCGCGCTCGAGCTGCTGGCGGTCAACGCGTACGACATCGCGGTGCTGGACCGGGACATCCCCGGGCCGTCGGGCGACGAGGTCGCGCGCCGCATCGTGGCGTCGGGGAGCGGGATGCCGATCCTCATGCTCACGGCCGCGGACCGCCTCGACGACAAGGCGTCGGGCTTCGAGCTCGGTGCCGACGACTACCTCACCAAGCCGTTCGAGCTGCGCGAGCTGGTGCTGCGGCTGCGGGCGCTGGACCGGCGCCGGGCGCACCACCGCCCGCCCGTGCTGGAGCTCGCGGGCCTGCGGCTCGACCCGTTCCGCCGGGAGGTCTACCGCGACGGCCGGTACGTCGCGCTGACCCGCAAGCAGTTCGCCGTGCTCGAGGTGCTGGTGGGGGCGGGCGGCGGCGTCGTCAGCTCGGAGGAGCTGCTGGAGCGGGCGTGGGACGAGAACGCCGACCCGTTCACCAACGCCGTCCGCATCACGGTCTCGGCGCTGCGCAAGCGGCTCGGCGAGCCGTGGCTCATCGCGACCGTGCCGGGCGTCGGGTACCGGATCGAGGCTGGCGCGGGCGGCGTGGCGGGGGAGCGGGGGTGAGCGCCCGACGGCGTCCGGGGCTGAGCGTCCGCCTCAAGCTCACGCTCAGCTACGCGGGCTTCCTCATGATCGCGGGCATCGGGCTGATCGCCGTCGTCCTGGTGTTCCTGCTGCGCTACGTGCCGGACCAGGCGGTCGTCGTCCCCTCGAAGCTCGCGCCCGGCGGACGGGGACGCCCGGACCTGTTCATCCCGGGGCGCTCCGACCTGTGGTCGGCCTTCGCGCCCAAGGCCACGCTCATGTTGGCGCTGCTGCTCGTGTTCGGCCTGGTCGGCGGGTGGTTCCTCGCGGGCCGGGTGCTCGCGCCGCTGGCCCGGATCACCGACGCGACGCGCCGCGCGGCCGACGGGTCGCTGTCGTACCGGATCCGGCTCCCGGGCCGCGCCGACGAGTTCCGCGAGCTCGCCGACGGCTTCGACGCGATGCTCGCGCGCCTCGAGGCCCTCGTCGCCGAGCAGCAGCGGTTCGCCGCGAACGCGTCCCACGAGCTGCGCACGCCGCTCGCTATCACCCAGACGCTGCTCGACGTCGCCGCGAACGACCCCGACCGCGACACCGAGGCGCTCCTCGCGCGTCTGCGGGTGGTCAATACCCGGGCGATCGACCTCACCGAGGCGCTGCTGCTGCTCAGCCGGGCCGACCAGGGCGCGTTCGAGCGCGAGCCCGTCGACCTGTCCCTGCTCGCCGAGGACGCGACCGAGACCCTCCTGCCGTTCGCCGAGCGCCGCGGGGTGGAGCTCCTCACGTCCGGCGACGCCGCGCCCACCCTCGGCTCGCCCGCGCTGCTGCTGCAGCTCACGACGAACCTCGTGCACAACGCGATCGTCCACAACCTCCCGGGCGGCGGCACCGTGCGGGTGCGGACCGCGTGGGCGGACCCGGTGAGCGTGAGCCTCACCGTCGAGAACACGGGCGCCGAGCTCGACGCCGACCTCGTGGGCACGCTCACCGAACGGTTCCAGCGGGGGAGCGAGCGCATCCGCACCGACCACGAGGGCGTCGGCCTCGGGCTCGCGATCGTCAAGAGCATCACCCGCGCGCACGGCGGCTCGCTCGCCGTGGCGCCCCGGCCGGGCGGGGGCCTGCGCGTCGTCGTGCACCTGCCGGGCGAGCGCCGGCGCGCCTGACAATCCTGGTGCCTCCGCCGCGCGGCTCGCCTAGCGTGGGGGCCATGCCTCTCACCGACCGGGCCGCCGCGCCGGACCGCCTCGACCTCCCCGAGCTCACCGGAGTCACCTGGCGTCCGCTCGAGCGCGCCGACGCGCCCGCGCTGTACACGCTCGTCGCCGCGGCCGAGGACGCCGACGCCCAGCCCTTCCGGACCTCCCTGCCCGAGCTGGAGGAGGCGTACGACGCCCCCGGCCAGGACCCGGCGACCGACACGATCGCCGCCGTCGACGACGACGGCCGGATCGTCGCGTACGGGGGAGTCGCTGCGCGCCCCGGCGACGAGAGCGTCGTGCGCGTGTTCCTCCACGGCGGCGTCGCCCCGGACCGCCGCGGGCGCGGGCTCGGCCGTGCCGTCGTCGCGTGGATGACCGGCCGCGCCCGCCAGGTCCTCGCCGCGAGCGACCACGACCTGCCCGGCCGGATCCTCACCTACCTCGAGGACGGCGGCCCCGCGGCCGAGCGGCGCCTGTACGAGCGGGCGGGGTTCGCCACCCGCCGCTACTACGCGATGCTCCGCCGCGACCTCGCCGAGCCGATCCCCGTCGTCGACCTTCCCGCGGGCCTCCGCCTCCAGCCCTGGACCCCCGACCTCGACGAGGCCGTCCGCCTCGCGCACAACGACGCGTTCCGCGACCACTGGGGCTCCGAGCCGCAGTCGCCCGAGGTGTGGGCCCACGGACGCACGCTGTTCGCGCCGCAGTGGAGCTCCGTCGTCGTCGACCCCGCACCGGACCCGGCGCTCGCGGACGGCCTCGACGCCGAGACGCGCGCGCACGTCGAGGCGGGCGGGGCGCTCGTCGCCGGGTACCAGCTCGCGGACCGCGCCGAGCAGGACTGGGCCGTGCAGGGCTACACGTCCGGGTACACGGAGACGCTGGGCGTGCGGCGCGCGTACCGGGGGCGGCACATCGCGCCCGCGCTGCTCGCCGCGGGGATGCGTGCGTTCGCGGCCGACGGGATGCAGTACGCCGTGCTCGACGTCGACACCGAGAACCCGACCGGCGCGTACGGGCTGTACTCGAGCCTCGGGTACGCCAAGACCGTCGGATCGAGGATGCTGTCGATCGAGGTCTGACGCGCGCTCCGGCGGCGCTCAGTCCAGGCAGAACTCGTTGCCCTCGACGTCCTGCATGACGAGCGTCGATTCGTTCTCCTCGTCGGCGGGCAGGAGCCGGAACCGGGACGCGCCCAGGGCCTCGAGCCGGGCCCCCTCGGCCTCGAGGGCCGCGAGGCGCTCCGCGCCCACCAGGCCCGTGCCGACGCGCACGTCGAGGTGCACCCGGTTCTTCACGACCTTGCCCTCGGGCACGCGCTGGAAGAACAGCCGCGGACCGGCGCCCGTCGGGTCCTCGCACGCGGCGTCGGCATCGCGCCGCTCGGGGGGCAGCGTGAGCTCGTACTCCTCCCACGACGCGTAGCCGTCGGGCGGGGTCGGGAGCCGGTAGCCGAGAACCTCGCACCAAACGTCGCGACGGTCCACGGGCTCGCGCAGTCGAACGTGACCTGAACCTTCCTGAGCTGTGCCATCGGACCACGGTATCGGCGCGCGCAAGGCCGATCCGCGGACCGCCGGCGGCCAACGGGTAGCCTTCCCCGCACGGCACGACGGCGTGCCGGCGACGACGACCCGGACGAGGAAAGCCCCATGACCCCCGCCCCCGACCAGCACCCCGACGCGCTCCACCCCGACGCGCTCCGCACCGTGACGCCCCAGCCCGGCGTCCGCGCCGTCGGCGCCGCGTTCGCGCGCGTCGTCGTGCCCGGCGGGCTGTACGCGCTCGACCTCGCCGTCCACCTCGTGGCGCTCCTCACCCACGCCGACACCCTCGCTGCCGTCACGCAGGGTCTGCTGATGCCGCTGCTCGCCGTCGTCGTGCTGGCAGCCTCCACGCGCCCCCTCGCGCGCGTGACGCGGTGGGCGCTCGTCGCGCTCGGCCTGTCGTGGCTGGGCGACGTGCTGCCGAACGCGGCGAGCGGCGACGACGCGTTCCTCCTCATGGTCGGCTCCTTCCTGCTCGCCCAGGCCGCGTACGTGACGGCGTTCTGGCCCGACCGGCGCCGCGTCCGTGCGGTGACGGTCGCCTGCTACGCCGTGGCGTTCGGGGTGCTCGTCGCGATCTGCGCGCCCCACGCCGGCAGCATGCTCGCGCCCGTCGTCGTCTACGGGCTGATGCTCACGACCATGGCCGTGCTGTCGTCGGGGCTCGGCCCGGTCGCCGCCCTCGGCGGTGCGGTGTTCTTCGTCTCCGACGGCCTCATCGCGCTCGGTCACTTCGCCGGCCATCCCACCGGCACCGCGGGCGGCGTCGCCGTCATGTCCACGTACGCCGTCGGGCAGGCCCTGCTGGCCGCCGGGGTGCTGCACCGTGCGTCCGCCGACGACGTCCCCGCCGCCCGGGCCACCGGCCCGCGCCGCCTGCGCGCCCGGCCGGGCCCCGTGGTCTCGTAGCGCGGCGGACCGGCCCGTCGTCGGGCGGCACGGCACCGACCGCATCTAGGGTGGCGCCATGCCGACAACGCTGCCCGCGTCGCACGCGGACCTCCTCGACCGCCCCCTGTTCGCCCACCTCGCCACGATCCGCCCCGACGGCTCGCCCCAGTCGAGCGTCATGTGGTTCGCGTGGGACGGCGAGCTCCTCCGCTTCACGCACACCTCGACCCGCCAGAAGTTCAAGAACCTCGAGCACGAGCCCCGCGTCGCCCTCTCGATCGCCGACCCCGACGACGAGTACCGCTTCCTCGAGCTGCGCGGCACCGTCGAGTCCATCACCCCCGACGACGCCGAGGCGTCGTTCTACCACTCCCTCCAGGTCCGCTACGGCAACGAGTACCCCATCCCCGACGCCGACGTCCGCGTCGTCGTGGCCGTGCGGCCCGAGCGCTTCGTCGCCGTGAGCGGCGGGGGCGTCGTCGCGTCCGGGGCGCTCGCGGGCTGAGGCCCGTGCCGACGCCGGGCACCCGCACGGCGATCCTGGTCGAGGGCACGAGCGACCAGGCCGCCGTCGAGGCGCTCGCCGTGCGTCTCGGCCACGACCTCGGGGCCGAGGGCGTCGTCGTCCTGCCGATCGGCGGGGCGCACGCGCTCGCGCGGGAAGCCCGCCGGCTCGGGCCGGCGGGCGCGGGGCTGCGGCTCGTCGGGCTGTGCGACGAGGCGGAGGAGCCCGTGTTCCGGCGCGGGCTCGCGCAGGCCGGCGTCGCGACGCCGTCGGGCCGGGCGGAGCTCGAGGACGCAGGCTTCTTCGTGTGCGTCCGGGACCTCGAGGACGAGCTGCTCCGTGCCGTCGGCGTCGCCGGCGCCGAGCGGCTCCTCGAGGCGCAGGGCGACCTGCGGGCGTTCCGGACGCTCCAGGGGCAGCCGACGTGGCGGGGCCGTGACCCGCTGGCACAGCTGCGGCGCTTCCTGGGGGCCGGGGCGCGGCGCAAGCACCGCTACGGTCGCCTGCTCGCCGAGGCCGTCGACGTCGATCGTGTCCCGCGGCCGCTCGGGGCGCTGCTCGCCCGGCTGTGATTGCGTCAGCCCACGGGTCCGTCGACCGGGGGCACGACGTTGTCGCCGCGCCGACGGTGGCCCATGCGGGCGGCCGCGACGAGGACCCGGACGACCAGACCGAGCAGGACGAGGTCGAGCAGCATCTGGACGGTCACGACGACCTGGCCCAGGTGGTCGTGGGGGGCGATGTCGCCGAACCCGACGGTCGCGAACACGGTCGTCGTGAAGTAGAACGCGCTCACGTGGTCGAGGGGGACGTCGAACCGGGACGGGTCGGCGTGCGACATGGCGAGATAGGCGGACGCGAACGTCGCGAGGAACACCGCGGCGATGGTGCCGAGGGCCTGGACGGCGCGCAGCGCGGGGATCCCGGCGCCGAGGATCCGCCAGACCTCCCAGACGACCAGCACCGCGACGAGCAGCAGGGCCCAGCCCAGCCGGACGGCCGAGCGCGAACCCCCGTCGAGCGGCAGCACGGCGTACGCGGCGAGCGTGATCGCCCACGCCCCGAGGACGTGCAGCACGGTCGCCGTGACGTGGCGGCGCCGTTCCGGGCGCGTCAGGTCGCCCCAGTGCGCGTCACGCCTCATCGTGCCCCTCTCCTCGTCGCCGCGGCGTGTCCTGAGCGTACGAGCGGGGGTCGGGCCGCGCGCGCCCACCGGTCACGTGGGCGGGCCGCTCGGCGGCAGGGGCGGCGAGGGGCGGTTAGCCGACCGCGGCCACGGGGGCGGCGAGCGGCTGGCCGGAGCCGTCGCGGCGCACGTCGGGCGCGGGCAGGTCGAGGGGCTGGCCCCCGGACCCGAGCGCGCGCGCGGGTGCCGCGCCGACCCACGCGAGGATGAGGGCGTCCTCGCCGCGCAGGAAACGCTGCGCGCGGACGCCTCCGGTCGCGCGTCCCTTGCCGGGGTAGAGCTCGAACGGCGTGACCTTCGCGGAGCCGGCCTGCGTGCCCGGCAGGGCGTCGGAGGACCCGGCGACGGTCACGACGACGGCGCCCGCGAGCCCCTCGCTGCTGCCGTCACCGTCGCGCACGTGCGCGGCGACCGTCCCGAAGAACACGACGTCGGCGCCTGCGGCGAGCTTGATGCCGGCCATGCCGCCGCCGGCCCGGCCCTGGGGGCGGACCGACGACGCCCCGAAGTGCAGCAGGGACGCGTCGGACGAGACGAAGACGAGCTCGTCGTCGTCCGAGACGGCCGCGGCGCCCACGACCTCGTCGCCGTCCTTGAGCCCGATGACGTCGAAGACGTCCTTGTTCGGGACGTCGCCGGCCGTGACGCGCTTGACCACGCCGGCCTTGGTGCCGAGCGCGAGGGTCGGGGCGCCCGGGGCGAGCGAGACGAGCGCGAGGACCTTCTCGCCGGACTCGAGCGCCGCGACCTCGCTGACGGGCACCCCGCCCGACAGGCTCGGTGCGCCGTGGCTGGGCGGGAGCGAGGGCAGGTCGAGCACGGACACGCGGACCACGCGGCCGCGGTTCGTCACGGCGCCGACGTCCGCCCGCGCGGTGGCGCCGACCACGGACCGGATGACGTCGTGCGCGTGCCGGGCGCCCTCGCGGGAGGGGGCGGCGTCGTCGGACGTGCGGGCGAGCAGGCCGGTGGCGGACAGCAGGACGTGGCAGGGGGTGTCCGCGACCTCGAGGCTGAGCGCGGGCGCCTTGGCGCCGCGGCCCGTCGCGAGAGCGGGCGCGACGCCGGTGGCCCCGCTGACCCCCGCACCTGCGGAGTCGAGCAGGATGGTGCGACGCGGCGTCCCGTACAGGCGCGCGACCTCGCCCATCTCGTCGCTGACGACGCCGCGCAGGCGCTGCTCGTCGGCGAGGATCGCCTCGAGCTCGTCGATCTCGCGCTTGAGCTCGTCCTGCTCCTTCTCGAGCTCGATCCGGCTGAACTTGGTCAGGCGGCGCAGCTGCAGGTCGAGGATGTAGGTGGCCTGCGCCTCGGACAGGTCGAAGACCTCCATGAGGCGGGTGCGGGCGATCCCGGCGTCCTCGGACGAGCGGATCAGCTCGATGATCTCGTCGATGTCGACGATCGCGAGGAGCAGGCCCTCGACCAGGTGCAGGCGGTCGCGGCGCTTGCCGAGCCGGAACTGGGACCGGCGGCGCACGACGTCGATGCGGTGCCCGACCCACACGGTGAGCAGCTCGCGCAGGCCGAGCGTGCGGGGCTGGCCCTCGACGAGCGTGACGTTGTTGATGCCGAACGAGTCCTCCATGGGCGTGTGCCGGTAGAGCTGCTCGAGGACGGCGTCGGGGTTGAAGCCCGTCTTGACCTCGATCACGAGCCGCAGCCCGTGCTCGCGGTCCGTGAGGTCGGTGATCGCGGAGATGCCCTGCAGCTTCTTGGCCTGGACGCCCTCGCGGACCTTCTCGATCACGCGCTCGGGCCCGACCATGTACGGGAGCTCGGTGACGACGATGCCGCGCTTGCGGGGTGTGAGGGACTCGGTCTTGGCGGTCGCGCGGGTCTTGAACGACCCGCGCCCGGTGCGGTAGGCGTCGCGGATGCCCTCGAGGCCGACGATCTTGCCGCCCGTCGGCAGGTCCGGTCCGGGCACGAACCGCATGAGCGCCTCGAGGTCGGCGTCCGGGTGTGCCACGAGGTGCTGCGCGGCGGCCACGACCTCGACGAGGTTGTGCGGCGCCATGTTCGTGGCCATGCCCACGGCGATGCCCGACGCCCCGTTGACGAGCAGGTTCGGGATCGCCGCGGGCAGCACCTCGGGCTGCATGAGCTTGTTGTCGTAGTTCGGGACGAAGTCGACCTCGTCCTCGTCCAGGCCCGTCGTCATCGCGGTGGCCGGGGGAGCGGGCCGCGCCTCGGTGTACCGGGGGGCGGCGGGGCCGTCGTCGAGCGAGCCGAAGTTCCCGTGCCCGTCCACGAGCGGCAGGCGCAGCGCGAAGCCCTGCGCGAGGCGCACGAGCGCGTCGTAGATCGCGGCGTCGCCGTGCGGGTGGAGCTTGCCCATGACGTCGCCGACGACGCGCGCCGACTTCACGTACGGGCGGTCGGGGCGCAGGCCCATCTCGGACATCTGGAAGAGGATGCGGCGCTGGACCGGCTTGAGGCCGTCGCGCGCGTCGGGCAGGGCCCGGGAGTAGATGACCGAGTACGCGTACTCGAGGTAGGAGCCCTCCATCTCGGCGGAGACGTCGATGTCGACGATGTTCTCCACGTACGGCTCGGAGGGGTCGGGTGCGGCGGCGCGGGAGCCGGAGCGGGACGAACGGGCCATGCGCGCCATTGTCCCGCACGCCGCCCACGCGGCGTGCACGGCCCGCCGGGCGGTCGTCAGTCGCCGGAACCGGCGCCGTCGGGCTCGAGGAGCGCGTCTCGGCAGGCGACGAGGAGCGCGTGGAGGCGGTCGGCGTCGTCCGCGTCGAGCGGGGCGACCATGGCGTCCGCGACGCCGGCGACGGCGGCGCGGGCCCGCCCGACGACGTCCTGCCCGGCCGGGGTGAGGACGGTCGCCCGCTCGCGGCGCGGCCCGGGGTCGGTGGACCGCTCCACGAGGCCGCGCCGCTCGAGGCCCTGGAGGAGGACGTTCATCGACTGGCGCGAGACGAAGGCGCTGCGCGCGAGCTCGGCGGAGGTGGTGCCCCCGGTGTCGGCGAGCGCCTGGAGGCAGGCGTACTGCGGCACGCGCAGCCCGAGGGGGCGCAGCGCGTCGTCCATCCGCTGGTGCAGGACGGTCTGCGTCTGCTTGACGAGGACGCCGAGGCTCTCGGCGGTCGTGCGTCCGTGCGCGGGGGTCATGTCAACAGTTTGACACGCCGGGATCGGCAGTGTCAGTGTGTTGACACTTGATCGTCGAGGAGAGGAACCACCATGCCCACCACCGGACCCGACTTCGTCTCGCTGCAGGTGCGCGACCTCGAGGCGTCGGCCCGCTTCTACGAGGAGGTCGTCGGGCTCGCCCGCGTGCCCGCCCCGAACCCCGGCGCCGCGATCTTCCAGGCCGGGGACGGCGTCGCGTTCGCCGTGCGCGAGCCCTTCCCCGGCGTCGACCTGGACGCCGCCCCGCTGGGGGTCGGGGTGGGGATCTGGTTCCACGCCGACGACGTCCCCGGCCTGCACGTGCGGCTCGTCGACCACGGCGCGCCCGTGGTCCAGGAGCCCGTCGACGGGCCCTTCGGGCTGCAGCTCGCCTTCCAGGACCCCGACGGCTACGTGATCACGGCCCACTCCCGCGCCTGACCGCTCCGTTCGCCGGGTGCGGCGCCTGGTTCGCTGCGTCGTCGTGCGCCCTCGCGGCGGTTCGCTGCGTCGTCGTGCGCCCTCGCGGCGGTTCGCTTCGTCGTCGTGCGCCCTCGCGGCGGTTCGCCGGGTAGCGCGCGGGCGCTACGCGCGGAGCGTGAGGATCTCCGCGCCGTCCTCGGTGATGGCGATCGTGTGCTCGCTGTGGGCGGTCAGGGCGCCCGTGGCGCTGCGCAGCGTCCAGCCGTCGGCGTCCACCGCGAGCTCGTCCGTGTCCGCCATGACCCACGGCTCGAGCGCGAGCAGCAGCCCCGGCCGCAGCACGTAGCCGCGCCCGGGGCGGCCGATGTTCACCACGTGCGGGTCCTGGTGCATCGTCGACCCGACCCCGTGCCCACCGAACTCGGTGTTCACGGGGTAGCCGGCCGCCGTCAGGACGGTGCCGATCGCGTGCGACAGGTCGCCCACGCGCGCCCCGGGCCGGGCGGCCGCGATCCCGGCGGCGAGGGCCTCCTCGGTCGCGCGGATCAGCGCGAGGCTCGCCGGCGGCTGCGTGGGCCCCACGACGAAGCTGACCGCGGAGTCCGCGACGATCCCCCGCAGCGAGACCGCGAGGTCCAGGGTCAGCAGGTCGCCGTCGGCGAGCGCGTAGTCGTGGGGGAGCCCGTGCAGCACCGCGTCGTTCACCGACGTGCAGATGTAGTGCCCGAACGGCCCCCGCCCGAACGACGGCGCGTAGTCGACGTAGCTCGACACCGCCCCGGCGTCCTCGATCATCTCGCGGGTCCACCGGTCGATCTCGAGCAGGTTCGTGCCCACCCGGACGCGGTCGCGCAGCGTGCTCAGGATGCGGCCGACGAGGGCGCCGGTGTCCCTGGCGCGGTCCAGCTCGGTGGTGCTGAGGATCTCGATCATGGCTACCTTCGCTTCCGGGCCGCGACAGGGCGGGCCAATACCTATCCCGGTCATACTATCCCGGGATTAGAATCGGTCCATGGTCCGGCTCCCGCTCACCCCCGCCGAGGTCGACCGCGGCAAGCGCCTCGGCGCCCTCCTGCGCCGCGCCCGCTGCGACCGCCCCATGCTCGACGTGGCGCTCGCGGCCGGCGTCTCCCCGGAGACCCTCCGCAAGATCGAGTCCGGCCGCGTCGCCACCCCCGCCTTCTCCACCGTCGCCGCGATCGCCGCCGTCCTCGACCTCTCCCTCGACACCGTGTGGTCCGAGGTCAGCACGCCCGCCACCCCGGCACGCACGACGCAGGCGTTCTAGGCTGCCCGTGTGAGCGAGCCCGCCGCCCCGCCCTACCCCGAGGAGTGGGAGGCCGACGTCGTCTTGCGCGACGGCACGACCGCGCACGTGCGCCCCATCCGCCCCTCCGACGCCGACGCCCTCCAACGCTTCCACGTCGGCCAGTCCCAGCGGTCCGTGTACTTCCGGTTCTTCGCCGCCATGGAGCGCCTGTCCGACCGCGACCTGCGCCGCTTCACCCACGTCGACCACCACGACCGCGTCGCCCTCATCGCCGTCGCCTCCACGCCCGGCCCCGACACCACCGACGGCGCCACCGACGACGGCGACGCCCCCCTCGGCGAGGAGATCATCGGCGTCGCCCGCTTCGACCGCACCGCCCCCCACGAGGCCGAGGTCGCGTTCAACATCGCCGACGCCCACCAGGGCCGCGGCCTCGGCTCCGTCCTCCTCGAGCACATCGCCGCCGCCGCCCGCGAACGCGGCGTCGAACGCTTCACCGCCGACGTCCTGCCCCAGAACGGCCGCATGCTCGCCGTCTTCCGCGAGGCCGGGTACGACGTCTCCCAGCGCGTCGACGACGGCGTCGTGTCCGTGAGCGTCGACCTCGACCCCACCGAACGCTCCCGCGAGGTCATGGCCGACCGCGAACGCCGCGCCGAGGCCCGCTCCATGCAGACCCTCCTCGACGCCCACGCCGTCCTCGTCGTCACCTCCACCCGGCTCCCCGCCGACGCCGTCGAGCGCCGCTTCGCCGACGCCGTCGTCGACGGGGCGCTCGCGGGCCCGGGGGACGCGACGTTCGACGTCGTCGGGACGGGACGGGAGACGGGGGAGGCGCTGCCGGGGGTCGCGTTCCACGACCGCCTCGAGACCGCCACCGGCCCCTACGACCTCGCCGTCCTCGCGCTCGCTCCCGACGCGGTGCTGGGCGTCGTGCCCGCGTTGGCCCGGCGCGGCGTGCGGGGGCTCGTGGTGCTGTCGGGCGGGTTCGCGGAGCTCGGCCCCGAGGGCCTGTCTCGGCAGCTCGAGCTGGTCCGCCGAGCGCACACCGCGGGGATGCGGGTCATCGGGCCCGCGTCGTACGGGCTGCTGCGCCGCACGACCGGGCACCGGATCGACGTATCGCTCGCGACCGACCCGCCGCCCGACGGCGCCGTCGGCCTGTTCTGCCAGTCCGCGCCCACCGCGGTGACGCTGCTCGCGACCGTGCGTCGTCGCGGGCTCGGGGTCTCGACGTTCCTGTCGGCCGGGAACCGCGCCGACGTGTCGGGCAACGACATGATGCAGTTCTGGTCGGAGGACCCGGCCACCACGGTCGCGTGCCTGTCGCTCGAGTCCATCGGCAACCCGCGCAAGTTCTCGCGGATCGCGCGGCGGCTGGCGTCCGCGAAGCCGGTCGTCGTCGTGGCGGCTGGGCAGTCGGGGCACTTCGCGCCGCCCGGGCACGCGGTGCGCCGCGGGCACGTGCCCCGCCGGGCGCTCGAGGAGATCATGCGGCAGGCCGGCGTGATCCGCGCCGACAACACCCACCAGATGGTCGACCTCGCCCAGCTGCTCGCGCACCAGCCGCTGCCGGCCGGGCGCCGCGTGGGGATCGTCGGGAGCTCGCCGTCGCTCGTGTCCGCGGTCGCCGACGCCGCGGAGGCCGCCGGCCTCGTCGTGGCGGCCCGGGCGTCCGTCGAGCGAGAGGACGCGAGCCCCGACCGGATCCGGGCCGCGCTCGACGTGGTCTTCGCCGACGGCGCGTGCGACGTCGTCGTGGCGGTCAACGTCCCGACGGTCCGCGTCGACCTGCGGTGGCTAGCCGGCGAGCTCACCGCCCGCGCCGCGACGAGCGGCCGGCCCACGCTCGTGAGCGCTGTCGGCTACCACGGCCTCACCGACGCGTTCACGCACACCACGCCCGACGGCGTCGCGCACCGCGTGCCCGCCTACTCCACGCCCGAGGACGCGGTCTGGGCCGCGGCGGCCGTCGCCCGGTACGCCCGGTGGCGCGCCGAGGACCACGGCACGCACGTCGCCTACCCCGACGTCGACCGCGACCGGGCACGGGACCTCGTCGAGGCCGCCGCGCCCGGTCCGCTGCCCGCCGCCGACCTCGCCGAGGTGCTCGCCTGCTACGGCATCACGCTGTGGCCCGCGACCCCCGTGCACGACGCCGACGGCGCCGTGGCCGCGGCTCGCGAGCTCGGCTACCCCGTCGCGCTCAAGGCGACGAGCGAGGCCCTGCGCCACCGCGCCGACCTGGGCGGCGTGCGGCTCGACGTGACGGGCGACGACGAGGTGCGCGCGGGCCTCGAGTCGCTGCGCGCGACGATCCTCGCGGGGCTCGGACCTGGCGTGTTCGCCGACGGGCACCCGCCGTTCGAGGTGCAGCGCATGGCCGAGGCGGGCGTCGCGTGCGTGGTGCGCAGCGGCGAGGACCCGCTGTACGGGCCGGTGGTCTCGTTCGGGCTGTCCGGGGACGCGGTCGACCTGCTCGGCGACGTCGCCTACGGCGTGCCGCCGCTCACGGACGTCGACGTCGCCGCCATGATCCGCCGGGTCCGCGCGGCGCCGCGCCTCTTCGGGTACCGCGGGGCGCCCGGCGTCGACGTGGACGCGCTCGAGGAGCTCGTCGGCCGGGTCTCCGTTCTGGCGGACGACCTGCCCGAGGTCGCGAGCCTCGAGCTGGCTCCCGTCGTCGTCGCGCCGCACGGGCTGGCCGTCCTCGGGGCGCGCGCGACCGTCGCGCCGCCGCGCCGCGTCGACGCGCTGCGCCGCGCCCTGCCGATGCTCTCCGGACCCGCGACGTAGACCCGGCCTACCTCGCGAGGTGCCCCGCGCGGAGGCCTCCTTCGGTGGGGGATCGGCGGGCGGTGCGAGAATGACGGCGTGTCGCCAGCCTCCTCGCCCCGCTCCGACCTCACCGCCCAGCTCGTCCGGGCCGGCTACTACCCGCAGCTCGTCGACGACGTGGTCGACGTCGCCGTCGCCGACGAGGACCTCGTCGCCCACCTCGTGCACGCCGAGACCACGTTCGACGGCGAGGAGATCCGCCGCCACGTCACCGTCCTCGCGCTCACGCCGACCCGGTTCGTCACGGTCCACGTCGACGACCACCCCGCCGACTCGGAGCACCCCGCGGCGAGCGCCGTCGCGACGTCCGAGGCCGTGCCGCTGGACGCGGTGCGGTCGGTCGCGCTCACGCACGTCGTCACCCGTCCCGACGCCCACAAGTCCGGCCAGACGCCGTCCGAGCTCACCCTGTCGATCGGGTGGGGCGCCGTGCAGCGCGTGGACCTCGAGCCTGCGCAGTGCGCGGACCCGACGTGCGAGGCCGACCACGGGCTGACGGGCGCGCTCGTGCCCGACGACCTCGTCGTCCGGATCAGCGCGGAGGCCGACGGCGCCAAGGCCGTGCAGCGCGCGGCGAAGTTCGCGCGCGTCCTGTCCACGGCGACCGCCCGCTGATGGCGGACCTCCTCCCGGTCCTGACCGCGCTCGCGGCCGGCGACGACGCCGGCGAGCACGCCACGTTCGTCGCCCCCGCGTACGGCGCCACGGGCCTGGACGCCGTCCTGCCGGGCGTGCTCGGGGCGCTCGGCGCCCCGGGGGGTGACGCGTCCGCGACGGCGCGCCTCGGGCTGCCGGCCGCGACGCGCGCGTGCGTCGTCCTGGTCGACGGGCTCGGGTGGGAGAACCTGCGCGAGCGCGCCGGGCACGCCTCGTTCCTGCGCCCGCGGCTGAGCGACCCGGCCGCCGCGCGTCCCCTCACGACCACCTACCCCTCGACGACGGCGGCAGCGATCGGCACGTTCGGCACGGGCGCGGCGCCCGGCCGGACCGCCATGCTGGGGTACACGGTCCGCGACCCCGCCTCCCAGCGGCTCGTCGGCCTCGTCTCGTGGGACGGCGCCCCCGACCCCCGCACCTGGCAGCGCGAGACGCCGCGGCTGGAGGTGGCGGCGTCGGGCGGGCTGCCCGTGACGTCGGTGGGGCCGGCGCGGTTCGCGGGGTCCGGCATGACGGTCGCCGCGCTGCGTGGCGGCGCCTACGTGCCCGCCGAGCGGCTCGGCGACCGGGTGAGCGTCGCCGCCCGTGCGCTGCGCTCGCCCGGGCTCGTCTACCTGTACTGGGGCGACGTCGACAAGGTCGGGCACCACGAGGGCTGGCGGTCGGCGGCGTGGGGGCACGCGGTCGAGGAGCTCGACGCCGAGCTGTCGCTCCTCGCCCGGTCGCTGCCCGCCGGGACGCTGCTCGTCGTGACCGCCGACCACGGCATGGTCGACGTCGACCCCACCCGACGCTGGGACGTCGCGACCGACCCGGTCCTGCGGGCCGACGTCGCGCTCGTCGGCGGCGAGCCGCGCGCGAGCCACCTGTACCTCGAGCCCGGCGCCGACCCTCGCGCGGTCGCGGCACGGTGGTCGGAGCACCTCGGCGACGCGGCGCTCGTCGGCGTGCGCGAGGACGTGGTCGCCGCGGGCCTGTTCGGTGACGTCGCCCCGCACGCGCTGCCCGTGATCGGGGACGTCGTCGTGGCCGCCACGGGGCGCGCGAGCGTCGTCGACTCGCGCACCCAGACGGCAGCGAGCCTCACGCTGGTCGGGATGCACGGCTCGCTCACGCCGGCCGAGATGCGGATCCCCCTCGTCGTCGAGCACACCTGACCCCTGACCACCCGGTAGGAAGGCACCACCCGTGGCCGAGCTCGTCTTCTTCAGCGGCACCATGGACTCCGGCAAGTCCACGCTCGCGCTGCAGACCCACCACAACCACTCCTCACGCGGCCGGCACGGGCTGCTGTTCACGCGGAACGACCGGGCCGGGCAGGCGCGCCTGTCGTCGCGGCTGGGCCTCGAGGTCGACGCCGACGAGGTCGACGACGCCACCGACTTCTGGGCCGTCGTGTCCGACGCGCGGTCGCGCACCGGGCACGTCGACTACCTCGTGTGCGACGAGGCGCAGTTCTACGGGCCGGAGCAGGTCGAGCAGCTCGCCCGGCTCGTCGACGAGGCCGGGATCGACGTGTACGCGTTCGGGATCCTGTCGGACTTCCGCACCCGCCTGTTCCCGGGCTCGGCGCGGCTCGTGGAGCTCGCCGACCGCGTCGAGACGCTGCAGGTCCCCGCGCTGTGCTGGTGCGGCGCGCGGGCCACCCACAACGCCCGCACCGTCGACGGGCGGATGGTCGTCGAGGGGGAGCAGGTCGTCGTCGGGGACGTGGGCGCCCAGGTCGGCACCGTCGCGTACGAGGTGCTGTGCCGGCGCCACCACGCTCGGCGCATGACCCTCGCGACCGCGAGCGCGCGCTCCGGCCCAGGGGACACCCTCGACCTGACCTGAGGGAGCGGCCGCCCACCCCACCTGCTCCACGCCCACCGCGAAGTAGACGGGCCGCCGGTCTACTTCGTGAGGTACCCCGGCGGCCGGTCTACTTCGTGGGGTACCCCGGCTGCCCGTCTACTTCGTGAGTACCCCGGGGGGCCTGGTTCGCGGGAGAGGTCAGGCGTCGGTGCGCGAGCCGAACATGATCTCGTCCCACGACGGCATCTTGGCGCGCTGCTTGCGCGACGAGGACGGCCTCCGCTCGCCGCGCCCGGCACCTGCGGGCTCGAGGTCGGGCTCGTCGGGCGTCTCGTGTGTCTCGTGCGCGGCGGGGGCGTCGTCGTGCCCGCTGTCGCTCGCGCCGTCGACCCGATCGCCCTCGGCGAGCTCGTCCGCGTCGTCGTCGTGCGCATCGCGGGCGGGGAAGGGGAGCGCGACGACGTCCGCGACGCTCACCCGGTCGGTGACCGGGACCCGCTCGTGGCCGTGCCGCTGCCGCTTCCCGCGGCGGCCGCGACGCTCGTCGTGACCGCCGTCCTGGTGCTCGTCGGCGTGCTCGTCGCGCTCGGCTGCCTCGGCCTGCTCGACGAGGTCGCCCGGCCCGTCGTCGTGGGCGGAGCGCGCGCCACCGTCATGGCGACGGTCGCCGCGCGAACCGGCCGGGTGCGGCTCGTCCCGCAGCGGCCCGAAGCCCTCGAAGTCGTCCTCGACGACGTCGGGCGTGCGGGTCCCGCGCCGGCGCCCCAGGTCGTCGAGCAGCGCGTCGGTGGCCGCGGCGTCTCGGGGGCGGCGCGGGTCGTGCCCGCGGTCGAGGAGCCCGTCGACGGCCGACAGGACCGGGCGCACGGCCGACTGGACGTCGTCGTCGCTCACGCCGGTGCGGGGGACCCCGACCTCGTTCTCCGACAGCCACCTCGCCTCGTCGTCGAGCGCGCGGACCTCGCGCGAGGACGCGTCGTACGCCCAGGTCGCGGTCCGGTCGGCGCCGCCGGCAGCGAAGCGCGCCGTCGCGCGCCAGGTGCCCGACGGGTCGCGCGCGGCGTCCCAGGCCACGGCCTCGGGGTCGACGTCGCGCGACGCCAGCCGGTCGGCGACCAGGTCGGCGAGCGTCGGCGCGTCCGCGTCGCCCAGCCGCGTCGCGCGCACCCGGTCCACGACGTGCTCGCGCTCGGCGAGCACCGGGCCCTCGTACCGGCGCACGTGCTCGACCGGCACCCCCGCCTCGGCGGCGACCTCCTCGGCCGTCGCGCCGGCGCGGATGCGGGCCTGGATCTCACGCACGGGCAGGCTCGCCGTCTGCGACGCGCGCAGCTGCTCGAGCTGGGGCCGGTCGCGGCGCACGGCGGCGCGCAGCGCGTCGTCGATACGCACCGTGTACCGCTCGCCCATGGGGCCGGCCAGGACGAGGCTCTCCCCGTCCTCGTGCAGTCCCACCAGGTTCAGCTCGTTCATCACGCCTCCCGTCAGCCCCGACCGTACTAGGCCGGCACGACTCGACTCGGCTGCCGTCCCCCCGAGCGTGCCACCTGGACCCCGGAAGCCGCCGCAGGCGGCCCCGGTGCGCCGCGACTCCGGCACGGGTCCCGCGGTCGCCGCCGCGGACCCGGCGCTGGGATGATCGGCACGTGACCGGCGTCCTGCACGCCGAACCCGCCCTCGAGATCGCGGGCGTGTTCTTCGCAGCACTCTCGGGCGGGCTGTCGGCGGTGCGCAAGCACCTCGACGTGTTCGGCGTCCTCGTGCTGGCCGGGACGGCGGGGCTCGGCGGCGGGATGCTCCGTGACGTCCTCATCGGTGCGACGCCGCCCGTGGGCATCACCGACCCGGTCCTCGTCGGGACCGCGCTGCTGTCGGGGGTCGCCATCTGGTTCTTCCACCCGGGCATCGCGCGTATGCGCCGGGCCATCGTCGTCCTCGACGCCGGCGCGCTCGGCCTGTTCGTCATCGTCGGCACCACCAAGGGCTTGCAGTACGACGTCGGGATGCTCGCCTCCGTGATCGTCGGGACTCTCACCGGGATCGGGGGCGGGGTGCTGCGCGACGTCCTCACGGGCGAGGTCCCGCTCGTCCTGCAGGACCGTCAGCTGTACGCCGTGCCGGCGCTGGCCGGGGCGGGCGCGACCGTGCTCCTCTGGCACGCGGGGTGGCTCACGGCGTGGTCGGCGACGCTGGTCGCCCTGGGCATCATCGCGTTCCGCCTGCTGTCCCTGTGGCGGGGCTGGGTCCTGCCCGACGCCGCGCAGGCCGCGTGGCCCGGTCCGTGGAACGGCGGTCGTCGCCCGAGGTGACGGGCCGCGCGCACCGTTCTGACCTGCACCGATACGCTTCCGCGGGTGAAGTCCGCCACACTACGGACCTCCTGGCCCGTTCCAGGCTGCGCGCACCCATCGCATGGTGTTGAATCACCCTTCGCCGACCGGGAATGAAACCGGTCGCAAGTGCATTGAACGCGCAGTGTCCGGCCGGTCGGTGACCCCCGACCACCAGGCACGCAACGTCCGACGATCGACCGGAGTGTGACCCCACCGATGGCAACTGACTACGACGCCCCGCGCAAGACCGACGACGAGATGTCCGAGGACTCCCTCGAGGAGCTCAAGGCGCGCCGGTCCGACAAGAGCTCGGGGGTTGTGGACGAGGACGAGACCGAGGCCGCGGAGGGCTTCGAGCTCCCGGGCGCCGACCTTTCCGGCGAAGAGCTGTCCGTCCGCGTGCTCCCGCGCCAGGCAGACGAGTTCACGTGCTCGCGCTGCTTCCTCGTGCACCACCGCTCGCAGCTCGCGTACACCACGAAGGACGGCCAGCCGGTGTGCACGGAGTGCGCCGCCTGACCTGAGGGCCGGGGGGCGCGCCCCGTCGGCACGGCCGAGCCTCGCTCGGTCACGGCTGTCACCCCACGGGGTGGCAGCCGTTCTCTTTTTTCCGGTGTCCCGCGTCAGGCGGTGCCGGCGTCGTCGGTCCCGTCGGCGTCGACGGTGCCGTCGGCGGCGGCCGGGGCGGGCGCCGCGCCCGCGGCCCGGAGCGCCGATTCGAGGTCGGCGGCCCGCCGCGACCCCACGAGCCACCCGGGGGTCGGGTCCTGCGGGTCGACGACCTGCACGTGCACGGCGGTGCGGACCCAGGGCCGCAGGCACGCGAAGGTGCGGGCGTCGGAGCCGGGGCCGAGCTCGACGCGCAGCGCCGCGGCGTCGAGCGCGCGCGGGGCGGCGAGGAGCGCGACGGGGATGCGGGCCTTGCCCGCCCAGAGCCAGGGGGCGCCGTCGGGGCCGGTGCCGACCGCGACCACGGGCGAGGTCGCCCACAGGGCCGCGACGAGGACGACGGCGGCCACGATCCCGACCACGACGGCCCAGGTCTCGGAGACGAGCCACAGGGTCAGGCCGAGCACGAGGCCGAGGCACGCGGCGGCGACGAGAGAGCCGGCCCCGGGCCACAGACGCTCGCGGAACGTGGCGGAGGGCGCGGTCGGGGACGTGGGCTCCGGCATGGCACCAGGATGCCATCCGCGCGAGGGCCCTCGTGGCACGGGGTCGGGTCCCGGACGCGCGCGTGGACCGGCCGGTGCGGAGCAACTAGGCTCACGCCTCGTGTCCAGCTCCGAGGTGACCGACGTCCTGCTCCAGCGTCTCGACGACGGCGTCCCCCTGCCGTCCTACGCGCACCCGGGGGACGCGGGCGCCGACCTGGTGACGACGCAGGACGTCGAGCTGGGGCCGGGGGAGCGGGCGCTGGTGTCCACGGGCATCGCGATCGCGCTCCCGGACGGGTATGCGGCGTTCGTGCACCCCCGTTCTGGTCTGGCGACCAAGCACGGGCTGACGGTCGTGAACGCGCCCGGCACGGTCGACGCGGGCTACCGGGGCGAGATCAAGGTCACGCTGCTCAACACGGACCGCACCGAGCCCATCACCCTGCGCCGCGGCGACCGGGTCGCGCAGCTCGTGGTGCAGCGGGTCGAGCGGGTGCGGTTCGTGGAGGCGGAGCGCCTGCCGGGGTCGCATCGCGGCGACGGCGGGTTCGGGTCGTCGGGCGGCTTCGGCGGCACCGGCGCTCCCACCCCCTGACGTCCGCCGCCCTCAGGCTGCGGGACTACTGTGGAAACCGGGCGCGGGCGACCGCCGCGCGCGTCCGACGCGTACTGACGAGGAGATCAACGTGGGGCTTTTCCGACGGGCCACGGCCGACGAGCGCCGTGAGGACCAGAAGAGCGCCCTCGCGCGCGAGGAGGCGGACGCCGCCGCGCCGTCCGGGGGCGAGGGCGAGCCCCGGACGTCCGGGCCGTTCGACGTCGCCGAGATCGACGACGCGTCGGGTCGCCTGGACCTCGGTGGCCTGCTGGTGCCGGGGGTTCCCGGCATGCGGCTGCGCCTCGAGCAGGACCGCCGCACGAGCAAGTTCACGGGTGTCGCGTGCACGGTCGAGGGCTCGGTGCTGCAGGTGCAGGCGTTCGCCGCGCCCCGGACCCAGGGGATCTGGGACGAGATCCGCGAGGAGATCGCGTCGTCGGTGCAGCAGCAGGGCGGCGCCGCGGACGACGTGCCCGGCCCGTTCGGCCGCGAGCTGCTGGCGCGCCTGCCCGTGGCGGGCGCCGACGGCCGCACGGGATTCCGGCCTGCGCGCTTCCTCGGGGTCGACGGCCCGCGCTGGTTCCTGCGGGGCGTGATCACCGGTCGTGCCGCGGTCGAGCCGGAGGCGGCGACGACGCTCGAGTTCATCTTCGCGAACACCGTGGTGGTGCGCGGCGACCAGGCGCGCCCGCCGCGCGACGTCCTCGAGCTGACGCCGCCCGCCCAGCCCGAGGCCGACGGCGACGCGGAGAGCGACGAGGCGGCGGCCGGCCACACGCAGCCGCCGGCGGGGGGCTTCAACCCCCTCGAGCGCGGCCCCGAGATCACGGAGATCCGCTGATGGGCGTGCGCACCGCGTGGAAGGACGCGCTCGCGTCGCGCGACGAGATCGCGGCCGACGAGGAGCGTGACGAGGCCTCGCGCCAGTCGGGCTGCCGGGCGATCGGGACGCTCCCGGACCGTCGGCGCGCGCAGGTCTCGGGCGTGGTCCGGTCGGTGACGCTGCGCCCCCGTGAGGGTGTGCCCGCGTTCGCGGCCGAGCTGTTCGACGGCACGGGCTCCCTGGACCTGGTGTGGCTGGGCCGCCGGCGCATCGCGGGCATCGAGCCAGGCGCGCGGCTGCGCGCCGAGGGGCTCGTGAGCCTGTCCGGGGGGCGGCCGACGGTGTTCAACCCGCGCTACGAGCTGCGTCCGCGCCATGGCGAGTGAGACCCCGGGGGTCCCCGGCGACGTGAGCGCGCCGCAGGGCTCCGAGGGCCTCGCGGGCGCCACCGCGTCCGAACTCCTCGCGGACGACGACGCGCGGGGAGTCCGCGCCCTCGCCTCCGACGACTTCTCGATCCTCGACTCCGTGGGCGGCGTGCGCGGCCTGGTCGAGTCGATGCTCCCGGGCGTCGTGTTCGTGGTCGTGTACGTGATCACGAGCGAGCTGACGCCGACCCTGTGGGCGTCGGTCGCGGTGGCCGTGCTCCTCGTGGTGGCACGCCTGCTGGCCCGCACCCCGCCCATGCACGCGCTGGGCGGCCTCGTGGGGGTGGGGATCGGCGTCCTGTGGGCCGCGACGTCCCACCGGGCCGAGAACTACTACGCGGTGGGCCTGCTGACGAACGCCGCGTACCTCGTGGGCTGCGTCGTCACGATCCTGGTGCGCTGGCCCGCGGTCGGCGTCGTCGTGGAGCTGCTGCGCTCGGGCCTGGGCGGTGCGACGCTCGCGGGCGGCAAGGCGCCAACGGCCTCGGCCCCGGACCCGCGCGACGACGAGGCCGTGCGGGAGGCCGCCCCGCCGCGTCCCGCGTTCCCGACGGCGTGGAGGAGCGACCGCGAGCTGGTGCGCCGCTACGCGCTGGCCACGTGGGTGTGGGTGGCGATGTTCGGGCTGCGCCTCGCGGTCCAGGTGCCCCTGTACCTGGACCACTCGGTGGGTTGGCTGGGCACCGCGCGCCTGGTGATGGGGCTCCCGCTGTGGGGTCTCACGCTGTGGGTGACGTGGGTGCTGATCCCTCACCGGGCGCGTCGGGCAGCCGCACCGGCCTGAGATCGGCCAGCACGTCGCCGCCGTCGGCGAGCTCCCCCTCGGGCGCGAGGAGCCGCTGCAGGGCGTCCTCGTCGACCTCGGCGCCCGCGACGAACAGGAGCTCGTCGCCGGCCTCGAGGGTGTCGTCGGCGCTGGGCGCGAGCGGCCGGGGGCCGCGGACGATCGCCGCGAGGACGACGTCGTCGGGCCACGGCACCGAGCCGACGCGGCGCCCGGCGAGGGGAGACCCGTCGGGGAGCGTGAGCTCGAGGATGTCCGCCCCGGACTGGTGGAACGTGAAGATCCGGACGAGGTCGCCGACGGCGACGGCCTCCTCGACCATCGCCGTCATGATCCGGGGCGTCGAGACGGCGACGTCCACGCCCCACGACTCGTCGAACATCCACTCGTTGCGCGGGTTGTTGACGCGTGCGACGGTGCGCGGGACCCCGTACTCGGTCTTGGCGAGCAGGGACACCACGAGGTTGGCCTTGTCGTCCCCGGTGGCGGCGACGATGACGTCGCACTCGTCCACGCGCGCCTGGGTGAGGGTGGGCAGCTCGCACGCGTCGGCGAGGAGCCAGTCGGCGTCGGGGACCTGGGAGACCCGCATCGCGGACGGCTGCCGGTCGATCAGGGTGACCTCGTGCCCGTGGCCCAGGAGCTCGCGGGCGATCGAGCGCCCCACCGAACCTGCTCCGGCGATCACGACGCGCATCAGCCCTCACGCTCCTCGGTCTTGGGGGCGCGGGTGAGCACGCGCTCCACCCGGTCCACGTCGTCGCTGCGCACCAGGAGGTGCAGCACGTCGTTCTCCTGCAGCACGGAGTCCTGGGCGGGCAGCACACCGTCGCCGTACCGCGACAGGTACGCGACCCGGGTCCCCGTCGCGGCCTCGACGAGCTGCATCGTGGTGCCGATCCACTCGGGGTGGTAGTCGAGCTGGCACAGGCGCACCTGCCCGGACGGGTCGCGGTACTCGTCGGTCGCGCCGAGGGGCAGCATGCGGCGCAGCACCTGGTCGCTGGTCCAGCGGACGGTCGCCACGGTGGGGATGCCGAGCCGCTGGTAGATCTCGGCGCGGTGCGGGTCGTAGATGCGGGCGACGACGTTCTCGACGCCGTACGTCTCCCGGACCACGCGCGCGGCGAGGATGTTGGAGTTGTCGCCGTCGGACACGGCCGCGAAGCCGTACGCGTCCTCGATGCCCGCCTGGACGAGGGTGTCGCGGTCGAACCCGACGCCCGTGACCTTCTTGCCGTCGAACTCGGCGGGCAGGCGGCGGAACGACTCGGGGTTCTGGTCGACGACGGCGACCGAGTGGCCGCTCGCCTCGAGCGACTGGGCGAGCGTGGCGCCCACGCGCCCGCAGCCCATGATCACGAAGTGCACACGGGCGACGCTACCAGCGCCGGGGCGCCCGGCCGGTGTCGGCCCCGGTGCTCGCCGCAGCGCAGGTGAGGGCCCGGTGGTTCGCCGGTCACGCCTGCGGGCGCACGCGTAGCATGGTGCCTCGTGTCTGATCTCGCCGACGCCGCCAAACGGCTCCTGCTGGGGCGTCCCGTCCGCAGCGACCGCCTGGGCCACACGCTCCTGCCCAAGCGCCTCGCGCTGCCCGTGTTCGCGTCCGACGCGCTCTCGTCCGTGGCGTACGCGCCGGACGAGATCCTGCTGACGCTGGCCCTCGCCGGGTTCACCGCGACGACCATCTCGCCGTGGGTGGGCGTGGCGGTGGTCGTGGTGCTCGTGACGGTCGTGGCGTCCTACCGGCAGAACGTGCGCGCGTACCCGTCGGGCGGCGGCGACTACGAGGTCGCGACGACGAACCTGGGCCCCGGCGCGGGCCTGTCCGTGGCGTCGGCGCTCATGGTCGACTACGTCCTCACGGTCGCGGTGTCGATCTCGTCGGGCACCCAGTACGCGGCGTCCGCGATCCCCGCGCTGCGGGGCCACGAGGTGCCGTTCGCGATCGCGATCGTGGTGCTGCTGGCGGTCGCGAACCTGCGCGGCGTCAAGGAGTCGGGCCGGTTCTTCGCGATCCCCGTGTACTTCTTCATGGCGGCGATCGGCGTGACCGCGGTGGTCGGGTTCGCGCGCTTCCTGACCACCGGCCTGCCGGACGCCGAGTCCGCGGGCTTCGACATCGTCGCGTCGGACAACCTGTCCAACGGCCTCGTGGGGCTCGGCGGGGCGTTCCTCGTGGCGCGCGCGTTCGCGTCCGGGTGTGCGGCCCTCACGGGCGTGGAGGCCATCAGCAACGGCGTCCCGGCGTTCCGCAAGCCCAAGTCGAAGAACGCGGCCACGACCCTCGCGCTCCTCGGCGCGATCTCGGCCGCGATGATCCTCGCGATCCTCGTCCTGGCCCGGGACATCGGCGCGAAGTACGTGGAGGACCCGGCGACCCAGCTGCGCGACGACGGGCACGCGGTCGCCGCGGACTACGTGCAGCACCCGGTGATCGGGCAGCTCGCGCAGTCCGTGTTCTCCGGGCTGCCGGTGGCGTTCTACATCGTGTCCGCGGCGACCGGCGTCATCCTGGTCCTCGCGGCCAACACGGCGTTCAACGGGTTCCCCGTCCTCGGGTCGATCCTCGCCAAGGACGGCTACCTGCCCCGCCAGCTCGACACCCGCGGCGACCGGCTCGCGTTCTCCAACGGGATCATCGTCCTCGCGCTCGGCGCGATCGCGCTGATCATCGCGTTCGACGCGACCGTCACCCGCCTCATCCAGCTCTACATCGTGGGCGTGTTCGTGTCCTTCACGCTCTCCCAGCTCGGCATGGTCCGGCACTGGACCCGCAAGCTGCGCACCGAGACCGACGGAGCCGCACGCAAGCGGATGATCCGCTCCCGCATGGTCAACGGCTTCGGCTTCGGCCTCACGGGCGTCGTCCTCCTCATCGTCCTGGCCACGAAGTTCACGCACGGCGCCTGGATCGCGATCCTCGCCATGGCCGTGCTCTACACGCTCATGCGCGGCATCCGCCGCCACTACGAGTCCGTCTCGCACGAGCTCGCGCTCGACGACGCCGCGTCCGCCCGCGCGCTGCCGAGCCGCGTCCACGCGATCGTCCTCATCTCCAAGCTCCACAAGCCCGCGATGCGCGCCATCTCCTACGCGCGCGCGTCCCGGCCCTCGGTCCTCGAGGCCGTGACCGTCGGCGTGCACGCCGAGGAAGTCGCCGCCCTGACCGCCGAGTGGGACGAGCTCGACCTCCCCCTCCCGCTCCGCGTCCTCGACTCCCCGTTCCGCGAGATCACCCGGCCCGTCCTGCAGTACGTCCGGTCCGTGCGCCGCGAGTCGCCCCGCGACCTCGTCGTCGTCTACATCCCCGAGTACGTCGTCGGGCACTGGTGGGAACAGCTCCTGCACAACCAGTCCGCGCTGCGCCTCAAGGGGCGCCTCCTGTTCACCCCCGGCGTCGTCGTCGCGTCCGTGCCCTGGCAGCTCGAGTCCAGCGAAGGCCACACCGGCCTCGAGAACACCCGGGTCGGCGCGACCTGGCTCCACCGCAGGTGAAGGACGACATGCCGACCAACCCCACCACCTCCGTCGCCGAGCTCGTCGAGCTCACCGTCGGACCCGTCGCGCACGGCGGCCACTGCGTCGCCCGCACCGACGGCCGCGTCGTCTTCGTCCGCCACACCCTCCCCGGCGAACGAGTCCTCGCCCGCCTCACCGAGACCGGCGAGACCGCCCGGTTCTGGCGCGCCGACGCCGTCCAGGTCCTCGAACCCTCACCCGACCGCGTCCCCGACGCCTGGCCCGCCGCAGGACCCGGCGGCGTCGGCGGCGGAGAGCTCGCCCACGTCTCCCTCGACGGCCAGCACCGCTGGAAGGCCGCCGTCCTCGCCGAACAGCTCCAGCGCCTCGCCCACCTCAGCCCCGACGACCTGCCCCACGGACCCGTCCCCGTCGAGGCAGCCCCCGGCGACGACACCCGCCACGGCCTGCACTGGCGCACCCGCATCGAGCTCGTCGCCGGCCCCGACGGCCGCGCCGGCATGCACCGCTACCGCACCCACGACGTCCTCGCCCTCGACCCCGCCGCCCCCGGCGGCCCCATGCCCCTCGCCACCGAAACCGTCCTGGCGCTCGCGGACGACGAGCACGTCTTCACCCGCCGGTGGGAACCGGGCACGCGGCTCGAGCTCGTCGCCCCCGCAGCGCCGGGCGCCGTGCCCCTCCTCCTCGCGGACGGCCTCACCTGGCACGCCGGCCGCGCCGACCGCCGCCCCAACGCCCGCCGCACCGTCACCGAGACCGTGACCGTCGGCGGCGCGACCTGGACCCACCGGCTCGCCGGCGACGGGTTCTGGCAGGTCCACCGCGAGGCGCCCGCCGTCCTCGTCGACGCCGTCCTCGGCGCCCTCGACACCGCGGGCGGCGTGGCCGGGGGCACGGTCCTCGACCTGTACGCCGGGGCAGGCCTGTTCACCCTGCCGCTGTCCGACGCCGTGGACGCCGCAGGCTCCGCAGGACGCGTCGTGTCCGTGGAGGGCTCACCACGCGCCGTGAAGGACGCACGCCGCGCCCTGCACGAACGCCCCCACGTCGAGCTCCACGCCGGACCCGTCGACCACGTCCTCGCAGGCCTGCGCGCCGCCGCCGGCAGCAGCGGGGGCCTCGCGCACGCGGACGCCGTCGTGCTCGACCCGCCGCGCGTCGGCGCCGGGCGCGTCGTCGTGGAACAGGTCGCCCACCTCGGCCCGCGCACCGTCGTCTACGTGGCCTGCGACCCCGCGGCCCTCGCCCGCGACGTCGCGCTCTTCGCCGGGCACGGGTACGACCTCACGGCCCTGCGCGCATTCGACCTGTTCCCCATGACCCACCACCTCGAAGCAGTCGCGACGCTCACACGCCGAGACTGACCGCCTGGGCCGCGAGCTCCCGCGCCCGCCCGTCCACCACCGCCCACGCCGCCCCCGAGACGCCCGGATGGCGCTCGCGGTCGACGGCCTCGAGCGCGGCGACGGTGCGCTCCAGGGTCTCGGTGACCACGCGCGTCGCCCGGCGGGCGGGCAGGCCCCACGCGCGCCCTTCCGCGACCAGCCGGTCCGCTCCCACGGACCGCACCTCGTCGGTCCCGTCGACGTCGAGCGCGAGCCGGCCGGACGACGCGGGGGAGTGCAGGTGCATGGAGACGTCGTACGCGGGCGCGAGGCTCGCCCGCGCTCCGTCGGGGGAGCGCACGAACGCGTGGTTCTTCGCGTGCGCGTCGGTGTTCCCGACGACCACCGTGAACGTCACGAGCCGCAGCAGCGCGTCCGGGGTGGCGCCGCCGTCCGTGAGGACGCGCGCCGCGTCCGCGTAGGACGGGGTGGCCCGTCCGCGCTGGAACTTGCGGTCCGGATCGGTGGTCGCGATCCCCAGGGCCTGCGCGAGGTCCTCCTGGTGCAGGCGCCCGACGGCGCCCGCGGCCCTCTCGCCCGGGGTGCGGTCGAACCGCGAGACCACGAGCGCGCGCTGGTCCTCGAACAGCTCGACGTGCGCCTCCACGGTGGTCAGCCCGACCCGCCGCGCGAGGTCCAGGGCGGCGGCCTCGGTGTCCACGAGGTCGGACGTCGCCGTCCCCGGGGGGCGCGACAGCTTGAGGATGTGCGTCGACGCGGCGCCGTCGCGCACGCGTGCCCACCCGTCGGTCGTCCGCGCGAGCGCGATCTTCGGCTCCATCCCCGCGAGGGACGTCAGCGAGTCGAGCCGGTCCGCGTTCGCGCCGTGCGTCGCCGCCTGCCGCAGCATCGCCGCGATGCCCGCCTCGTCGATGGGCTCGGTGCGCGCGGTCGTCGCGGGGTCGGGGTCGCCCGCGGGGACCAGGACGACGGCCCCCGCGGTGTCCCGCCCGTACACCGCGAGGAACGCGAGCGTGTCGTCGGGGTCGATGCGGTGCTCGCGCGCCATCGACGCGCGCGCCCGCCCCTCGGGCAGCAGCCCCTCGAGCCAGACCCGCACCCGCGCCGGGTGCGAGCCCGTCGGCGTCCCGAGGGGGAGGAGCTGCGACAGCACCCGCGACCCGACCCCCCACCGGCCGAGCGCGTCGTCCGACCACGCGACCTCGATCCCGCCGCGGCCCCGGGGCGCCGGGCGCACGGTCGCGACCCGGACGCCGTACAGCCACACGTCCAGCTCGGTCGCGCGCCCGTCCGCCGTCACGACGCCTCCACGCGCAGCACCACGTCGAGCTCCCGCAGCAGCGCGAACAGCCGGTCGGTGTACAGGCTCGGCTTCCCCTGCTCGATCTCCACCAGGTACCGGCGTGTGATCCCCAGCTCCTCGGCGAGCTCGGCCTGCGTCAGCCCGCGCTGCACGCGGCGCCGCCGCAGAAAGTCGCCCAGGTCGCTCGCGCGCGTGACGAAGGCCCACTCGGGCGGACGGTCGGTCATGGCTCCTCCTGGGGGACGGGTACGCGCGGCCGTGTGCGGATATCGTGACAACAACTCGAAGTGAGAATATCAGCACATCCGTCGGGTGTCACGATAACCGCACAACCGGACCCTCGCTCCGCTAGGCTCCCCCTCATGACGCCCCTCGCCGACGCCACCCCCGCCGGCACCCTCACCACCCCCGCACCCCTCACCGACGCCCAGGTCGCCGAACGCGTCGCAGCCGGCCACGTCAACCACGTCAGACGCGCCAGCTCCCGCAGCCTCGGCGCCATCCTCCGCGCCAACGTCTTCACCCTCTTCAACCTCATCCTCGCCATCGCCGCCGCCCTCGTCCTGGCCACCGGCAGCTGGCCCGACGCCGTCTTCGCCGTCGTCATGGTCGTCAACGCGGGCATCGGCATCGTCACGGAATACCGTGCCAAGCGCACCCTCGACCACCTGTCCCTGCTCACCGAGTCGCCCGCCCGCGTCCGGCGCTCGGGCGCCGACGGCGCCCGGGAGGTGGAGGTCTCCCTCGCCGAGATCGTCCTCGACGACGTCCTGCTGCTCGCGACGGGCGACCAGGTCCCCGCGGACGGCAGCGTCCTCGAGGTCGCGGGCCTCGAGATCGACGAGTCGATGCTCACCGGCGAGTCCCGGTCGGTGCGCAAGCAGGTCGGCGACGACGTCCTGTCCGGCTCGGTCGTCGTCGCGGGCAGCGCCTCCGTCCACGTGACGGCAGTCGGCGCCGACTCCTACGCCCAGCGCATCGCCACCGAGGCGCGGCGGTTCTCGGTCGCCCGCTCCGAGCTCCGCGACGGGATCAACAAGGTCCTCGCGGTCGTCTCGGTCGCGATCGTCCCCATCGCGCTGCTCCTCGCGTGGTCCCAGCTCCGCGCGACCGGCGGCTTGAGCGAGTCCGTCAGCTCGGGCGCGTGGCGCGACGCCGTCGTCGCGGCCGTCGCGGGCGTCGTCGGGATGATCCCCGAGGGCCTCGTGCTCCTCACGTCGCTCAACTTCGCGCTGGCCGCGATCCTCCTCGCCCGGCAGGGCGTGCTCGTCCAGGAGCTGCCCGCCGTCGAGGTGCTCGCGCGCGTGGACGTCCTCTGCCTCGACAAGACCGGCACCATCACCGACGGGACCATCGGGCTCCGCGACCGCCACGTCGTCCTGCCGGGCGACGGCGCCGACGACGCAGCGCGGGCGTCCCGGGTCGACGGTGCCCTCGGCGTCCTCGCGGCCCTCGCGGCCGACCCCGGCGCCAACGCGACCGCGCTCGCCGCGGGGGAGGGCATCGACCAGGCGCCCGCGACCGCGACGGACGCCGTCCCGTTCTCGTCGGCGCGCAAGTGGTCGGCCGTCCGCACCGCGGAGCACGCCTACGTCCTCGGCGGACCCGACATCCTCCTCGGCGGCCGCGACGACGACGCCGCGCGCGACACGCTCGCGGTCGTGCGGTCCGCCGCGGGGGAGGGCGCGCGCGTCGTCCTGCTCGCCGAGGCCCCCGCCGGCCTGCCGGACCCGGACCACCCGCTGCCGCGCGACCTCGTCCCCGCCGTCGTGTGCGTGCTCGGCGAGCACGTGCGCCCCGACGCCGAGCAGACCCTCGCGTACTTCCACCAGCAGGGCGTCCGCACCATCGTGATCTCCGGCGACGACCCCGAGACGGTCGGCGCGATCGCCACGGGGGTGCGGTCCGGCGGACCCGACCAGGGCGACGCCCCGCTCGCCGGGTACGACGCGCGGCAGCTCCCCGCGGTCGCGGACGTCGACGGCAAGCCCGACCCCGAGCAGCTCGCCGCGCTCGCCGAGGTCCTCGACGAGCACGGCGTCTACGGGCGCGTGCGGCCCGAGCAGAAGCGCGCGATCGTCCACGCGCTCCAGTCGCGCGGGCACGTGGTCGCGATGACCGGCGACGGCGTCAACGACGCGCTCGCGCTCAAGGACGCCGACCTCGGCATCGCCATGGGCAACGGCGCGCCGGCCACCAAGGCCGTCGCACGCCTCGTCCTGGTCGACGGGCGCTTCTCGACGCTGCCCGGCGTCGTCGGGCAGGGGCGGCGCGTCATGGCGAACATGGAACGCGTCGCGGGCCTGTTCCTCACCAAGACGACGTACGCCGCGCTGCTCGCGGTGGCCGTCGTGCTGCTCGCCGTGCCGTACCCGTTCCTGCCGCGCCACCTCACGATCGTCAGCTCGCTCACGATCGGCATCCCGGCGTTCTTCCTCGCGCTGCCGCCCAACGACACGCGGTACGTGCCCGGCTTCCTGCGGCGCGTGCTCACCTACGCGATCCCGTCGGGGGTGGTGATCGGCGCTGGCGTCCTGACCGCCTACCTCGTCTCGCGGGCCCAGGGAGACCCGACCGTCGAGGCGCGGTCGGTGGCGACGCTCGTGCTGCTCGCGCTCGCGCTCTGGGTCCTCGGGATCGCGGCGCGGCCGTGGCAGCACGGTCGGAGCTGGCGGTTCTGGCTCGTGATCGCGATGGCGGCGTGCGCGGCGGGGGCGTGGGCGATCCCGTTCGCGCGCGACTTCTTCGCGCTCGAGGTGCTGGACGCCGGGCAGCTCACGCTGGCCGCGGTGGTGGCCGTCGTGGGCTGGGCGCTGATCGAGATCGCGTTCCGCCTCATCGGTTCACGGGCGCGTCACCCCGCAATATCTTGACGTCAAGATATCTACGGTATGCTGGCGTAGGCTGAACGAAAGCCCCCATTCATGCCCCGAAATGCCCCCGGCAGGCCGTGCGCCACGACGGCGCGACCGCCCGCCACCCCTCGCCAGCAGACAGGAGTTGCACCGTGAGCAGCGTCGACAC
Organism: Luteimicrobium sp. NPDC057192; assembly: GCF_042670205.1. Classification (NCBI taxonomy): domain Bacteria; kingdom Bacillati; phylum Actinomycetota; class Actinomycetes; order Micrococcales; genus Luteimicrobium; species Luteimicrobium sp. NPDC057192. The sequence goes on from NZ_JBHUWD010000037.1 coordinate 33,844, forward strand.
GTTCGGGTCGAAGGGAACCCTCACCGTCGGTGACCAGGACTACGAGATCTTCCGGCTTTCCGCCGTCGAGGGCCTCGCACGCCTGCCGTACAGCCTGAAGGTCCTCGCCGAGAACCTCCTGCGCACCGAGGACGGTGCCAACATCACCGCCGACCACGTGCGCGCGCTCGCCGGGTGGGACCCGGACGCGCAGCCCGACACGGAGATCCAGTTCACGCCGGCCCGCGTGATCATGCAGGACTTCACCGGCGTGCCCTGCGTCGTCGACCTGGCGACCATGCGCGAGGCCGTCGCCGAGCTCGGTGGCGACGCGCAGCGCATCAACCCGCTCGCCCCGGCCGAGCTCGTCATCGACCACTCGGTCCAGATCGACGTCTTCGGCACGGCCGGCGCGTTCGAGCGCAACGTCGACATCGAGTACGACCGCAACCGCGAGCGCTACCAGTTCCTGCGCTGGGGCCAGACGGCGTTCGACGACTTCAAGGTCGTCCCCCCGGGCACCGGCATCGTGCACCAGGTCAACATCGAGTACCTGGCGCGCACGGTGATGACCCGTGAGGTCGACGGCGTCCTGCGCGCCTACCCCGACACCTGCGTCGGCACCGACTCGCACACGACGATGGTCAACGGCCTCGGCGTGCTCGGCTGGGGCGTCGGCGGGATCGAGGCCGAGGCGGCCATGCTCGGCCAGCCCGTCTCGATGCTCATCCCGCGCGTCGTCGGCTTCAAGCTCACCGGCTCGATCCCGGCGGGCGTGACCGCCACGGACGTCGTGCTCACCATCACGCAGCAGCTGCGCGCGCACGGCGTGGTCGGCAAGTTCGTCGAGTTCTACGGCGAGGGCGTCTCCCAGGTCCCGCTCGCGAACCGCGCCACGATCGGGAACATGAGCCCCGAGTTCGGCTCGACGGCGGCGATCTTCCCGATCGACGACATCACGCTCGACTACCTGCGTCTCACGGGCCGCTCGGACGAGCAGGTCGCGCTCGTCGAGGCGTACACCAAGGAGCAGGGCCTGTGGCACGACCCGTCGCGCGAGCCGGTCTTCTCGGAGTACCTCGAGCTCGACCTGGCGACGGTCGTCCCGTCGATCGCCGGCCCGAAGCGCCCGCAGGACCGCATCGAGCTGTCGCGGGCCAAGGAGCAGTTCCAGCGTGACCTCCCGGTCTACGCGCCCGAGGTCGGCAACGGCGTCGACGAGGCCGAGGAGGAGTCGTTCCCCGCCTCCGACTCGCCCGCCATCGCGTCGAGCGTGACCCGGCTCGTGCCCGTCACGGACACGCGCGGCAACAGCTTCGAGCTGTTCCACGGCGCCGTCGCGATCGCGTCGATCACGTCGTGCACCAACACGTCGAACCCGTCGGTCATGATGGCGGCGGGCCTGCTCGCCAAGAACGCGGTCGAGAAGGGCCTCACGTCCAAGCCGTGGGTCAAGACGTCGACCGCCCCCGGCTCGCAGGTCGTCACCGGCTACTACGAGAAGGCCGGCCTGTGGCCCTACCTCGACAAGCTGGGCTTCAACCTGGTCGGCTACGGCTGCACCACGTGCATCGGCAACTCGGGCCCGCTCGACGAGAACGTGTCGGCCGCGGTCAACGAGCACGACCTCGCCGTCGTCTCGGTCCTCTCGGGCAACCGCAACTTCGAGGGCCGCATCAACCCCGACGTGAAGATGAACTACCTCGCGTCGCCGCCCCTGGTGATCGCGTACGCGCTCGCCGGGACCATGGACTTCGACTTCGAGTCCGACCCGCTCGGCCGCGACGCCGACGGCAAGCCGATCTTCCTCGCGGACATCTGGCCGACCGCGGACGAGGTCCAGGCTGCGATCGACTCGTCGATCGACCGGGACATGTTCACCGCCGACTACGCGAACGTGTTCGCGGGCGACGAGCGCTGGCAGGGCCTGCCCACGCCCGAGGGCTCGGTCTTCGAGTGGGAGGACTCCTCGACCTACGTGCGCAAGCCCCCGTACTTCGAGGGCATGGGTCTCGAGCCGGAGCCCGTCTCCGACATCGCGGGTGCCCGCGTGCTCGCGAAGCTCGGCGACTCGGTCACGACGGACCACATCAGCCCCGCGGGTGCGATCAAGCCGGACAGCCCGGCCGGCCGCTACCTCACGGAGCACGGAATCGAGCGCAAGGACTTCAACTCCTACGGCTCGCGCCGCGGGAACCACGAGGTCATGATCCGCGGCACGTTCGCGAACATCCGCCTGAAGAACCAGCTGCTCGACGGCGTCGAGGGCGGCTTCACGTACAACTTCGTGAAGGGCGCCCAGGACACCATCTACGACGCGGCGCAGGACTACGCGGCGCAGGGCACCCCGCTCGTCATCCTCGGCGGCAAGGAGTACGGCTCGGGCTCGAGCCGTGACTGGGCCGCCAAGGGCACCGCGCTGCTCGGCGTGAAGGCCGTCATCACCGAGAGCTTCGAGCGCATCCACCGCTCGAACCTCATCGGCATGGGCGTCCTCCCGCTGCAGTTCCCGGAGGGTGAGGACGCCGGGTCGCTCGGCCTCGACGGCACCGAGACCTTCGACATCGCCGGGATCACGGCGCTCAACGAGGGCTCGACCCCGCGGACCGTCCACGTGACCGCCACCAAGGGCGACGGCACCACCGTCGAGTTCGACGCGGTCGTCCGCATCGACACGCCCGGGGAGGCGGACTACTACCGCAACGGCGGCATCCTGCAGTACGTGCTGCGCTCGCTCGTGCACTGACCTGCACCGGCACGACGACGGCCGGGTCGACCTTCGGGTCGGCCCGGCCGTCGTCGTCCCCGGACGGCGCAGCGCGCGGGCGCAGCGCGGTCGGCGTCAGGCACCGGCGCCGAGCCGCTCGACGGCGTGCCGTCCCACCTCGGCCATGAGCGGGTGGTCGTCCGGGAAGGCGAGCAGCGCGAGCGCGAGGCTCGCCGCGCACGCGCGGGCCCGGGTCCAGGTGGCCTCGTCCGTGGTGCCGCCCGCTGCCGCGTACGCCGACCGGAAGGCGTCGTGGCCCGCGGCGTCGAACGACAGCCATGCCGTCGCGAGGTCCGACGCCGGGTCACCGCCCGTCACGTCGCCGAAGTCGACGAGAGCCGCCAGGGCGTCCTCGCCGTCCGCCGCCCCGACCCCGACGACGACGTTGCCCGGGTGCGGGTCGCCGTGCAGCCAGACGGCAGCGCCGTCGTGCACGGGTGCGGCGAGCCCCGCAGCCCAGGCGCCCTCGAGCACCGGGCGGGAATCGGCGTCGGCGCGGCCGAGCCGCTCCGTGAAACCCGCTGCGCGGTCGGCCAGCGGGACACCGCGGAACGGGTTCACGGGCACGTCCGACGGCGCCGGGACGTGCAGCGCGGCCAGGGCGCGCCCGAGTGCGGGCGCCCAGGCGGTGCGCCGCGCGACCGGCGTGCGGGCGGCCGTCTCGCCGTCGAACCACGGCACGACGCTCCACGCGTACGGATACGTGAGCGCGGGGTCCGGGCGGCCGACCCGGACCGGTGCCGGGACCGGCACGGGGAGCCGCGGCGCGAGCAGCGGCAGCACCGCCTGCTCGTGCTCGACGAGGTGCGCGGCGGCCTCGCGGCGCGGGAGGCGCAGGGCGAGCTCGTCGCCGAGCCGCATCACGACGTTGTCCCACCCGTTCGCGGCGACCTCGAGCCGCTCGTCCGCGAGCTCGAGGAGGTCGGGGTGCTGCGCCTCGAGCAGGGCGAGAGCGAGCTCGGTCGTGACGTCGACGTCGGCGCGCACGCCGGACCTCCTGGAGTGGGTGCGGATGTGGGTCGTGCTGATCGTGCGGGGCGGACCTCAGAGCGGGAGGTCGAGCGTGCGGCCCGTGTCCCACGGCTCGGCCCAGCCGAGGCGGTCCAGCAGAGCGTCGAGGATACCCGCGGTGAAGCCCCAGACGAGATGCTCGCGGCCGTCGGCTCGCGCGAGGAACCCGGGGCCGCGGTAGGCGCGGGTGCCCCGGCGCGCGACGACGGTCCGCCGGTTCTCCGGGTCGACGAGGTCGGCGACGGGCACCCGGAAGACGTGCGCGGACTCGGCCACGTCCACGACCCGCACGGGCGTCGGCGTCGCCCACCAGCCGAGCACGGGCGTGACCAGGTGGTTGCTCACCGGCACGGGGAGCGGCGGGAAGGTGCCGAGCACCTCGACGCCCGTCGCGTCGAGGCCGGTCTCCTCGACGGCCTCGCGCAGCGCGGCAGCGACGGGGCCGTCGTCGCGGGGGTCGACGCGACCGCCCGGGAACGCGACCTGGCCCGCGTGCTGCCCGAGCGTGGCCGCGCGGGCGAGGAGGAGGACGTCGAGATCGCGCGCGACCGCGTCCGTCCGGTGCGTCGCCGGGATCGCGTCGAGCACCCCGAACAGCACGAGCACCGCGGCGTCGCGCGTGCGGGCGGGGTCCATCGTGCCGATGGCGTACCGCCACGAGGTCGCCCAGGCGTGGTCGCCCTCGGTGACGGCGGCGAGCTGCGCGTGCGCCGTCGCGGGGGCGGTCACCAGCTCTCCGGGACCGGCGCGCCCTCCGCGTACCCGGCGGCGGACTGCACCCCGACGACCGCGCGCTCGAAGTACTCCTCGATCGTCGACGCGCCCGCGTACGTGAACGAGCTGCGCACGCCCGACGTGATCTCGTCCAGCAGGTCCTCCACGCCCGGGCGGCGCGCGTCGAGGTACATGCGGCCCGTCGAGATGCCTTCCTCGTACAGGCCCTTGCGTGCCCGGTCGAACGGCGAGCCGCCCGCGGTCCGGGCCGCCACCGCGCGCGCGGACGCCATGCCGAACGAGTCCTTGTAGAGACGGCCCGTGCCGTCGTCGTGCAGGTCGCCCGGGGACTCGTGCGTCCCCGCGAACCAGGAGCCGATCATGACCTGCGACGCGCCCGCGGCGAGCGCGAGCGCGACGTCGCGCGGGTGCCGGACGCCGCCGTCGGCCCAGACGTGCTTGCCGAGCTCGCGCGCGGCCGCCGCGCACTCGAGGACCGCCGAGAACTGCGGGCGCCCGACGCCGGTCATCATCCGCGTCGTGCACATCGCGCCCGGGCCCACGCCCACCTTGAGGATGTCGGCGCCGGCCGCGACGAGGTCGCGCACGCCGTCGGCCGTCACGACGTTCCCCGCGACCACGGGCACGTCGGGGGAGACGCTGCGCACGGCGTCGAGCGCCTGGAGCATCTTGACCTGGTGCCCGTGCGCGGTGTCGACGACGAGCGTGTCGATGCCCGCGTCCAGCAGCGCGCGGGTCTTGCCGGCGACGTCGCCGTTGATCCCGACGGCGGCCGCGACGCGCAGGTGCCCGGCGGCGTCGACCGCGGGCGCGTACACCGACGAGCGGAGCGCGCCCTTCTGCGTGAGGACGCCCACGAGCCGCCCGTCGCGCACGACCGGCGCGAGGTGGTGGCGGCGCTCGTGCAGGAGCGTGAACGCCTTCTCGAGCGCACCCGCGTCGGCGCGGCCGTCAGGACCGAGCGCGCCGACCTCGCTCACGTCGAGCGTGGTGGGGTCGGGCGTCATCACCTCGTGCACCTGCGTGAACAGGTCGACGCCCTGGCAGTCGGCCGTCGCGACGACGCCGACCGGGCGGCCGTCCTGGACGACGACGGCGGCGCCGTGGCTCCGCTTGCCGAGCAACGACAGCGCCGTCTGGACGGTGTCACCGGGGGCGACGACGACGGTCGACTCGACGACCGGGTCCTTCGACTTCACGTCCGCCACGACGTCGGCGACGACGTCGACCGGGATGTCCTGGGGGATCACGACGAGCCCGCCGCGACGCGCCACCGTCTCCGCCATCCGGCGGCCCGCGACGGCCGTCATGTTCGCGACGACGATCGGGATCGTCGTGCCCGTGCCGTCGCTGCTCGACAGGTCGACGTCGAAACGGGACGCGACGTCCGAGCGGGACGGGACGAGGAAGACGTCGCCGTACGTGAGGTCGGTCGTCGGGGTCTGCCCGGGGAGGAAACGCATGCCGTCAAGTCTAGGGTCGCGGGGCCGCGCGGCACGTGGTGTGCGTCACGCCGCACACGGTGTGCCCAGGACGCGCACGCCCCGGTCACGGGGGCCGACGACGGCGCCGCGTAGACTCGACCGATGGCCGGGACGCCCCGGCCGGCACGACGAGAGGAAGGGCGCCGATGGGGCTGCTGGAGCAGATCTCGGGACCACGGGACCTGGACGCGCTGACCCCGGCGCAGCTGCGGCAGCTCGCGGCGGAGATCCGCGACTTCCTCGTCCAGGCGGTCTCGCGCACCGGCGGCCACCTGGGCCCGAACCTCGGGGTCGTCGAGCTCACGCTCGCGATGCACCGGGTGTTCAGCTCGCCGCGCGACACGTTCGTCTTCGACACGGGCCACCAGTCGTACGTGCACAAGCTGCTGACCGGCCGTCGGGACTTCTCGACGCTGCGGCAGAGGAGCGGCCTCGCGGGCTACCCCAGCCGCGCCGAGTCCGAGCACGACGTCGTGGAGAACTCCCACGCGTCGACCTCGCTGAGCTGGGCGGACGGGATCGCCCGCGCGAACACGGTGCGCGGGCTGGACGACCGGACCGTCGTCGCGGTGATCGGGGACGGCGCGCTCACGGGCGGCATGGCGTGGGAGGCCATCAACAACATCTCCGCGGCCGCAGACCGCCGCCTCGTGATCGTGGTCAACGACAACGGGCGGTCGTACTCGCCGACGATCGGCGGCATGGCGCACCACCTCGACACGCTGCGCACGACCGACGGCTACGAGAGCTTCCTGTCGTGGGGCAAGCGGACGCTCAACCGCTCCGGCCCGCCCGGACGCTTCGCGTACGAGTGGCTGCACGGGCTGAAGAAGGGCATCAAGGACGTCGTCGCGCCGCAGGGCATGTTCGAGGACCTCGGGCTCAAGTACATCGGCCCGGTCGACGGGCACGACGAGCAGGCGGTCGAGCGGGCGCTGCGCCAGGCGAAGGCCTTCGGCGGCCCGGTGATCGTCCACGCGATCACCGAGAAGGGGCGCGGCTACACGCCTGCCGAGCAGGACGTCGCCGACCGCTTCCACGCGATCGGCGCGATCCACCCGGAGACCGGGCTGCCCATCGCGCCGTCCCGGTTCGGCTGGACCAAGGTGTTCGCCGACGAGCTCGTGCAGATCGGGCGCCGCCGTCCCGACGTCGTCGCGATCACGGGCGCGATGCTCGAGCCCGTCGGCCTGCTGCCGTTCTCGCGCGAGTTCCCGGGGCGCACGGTCGACGTGGGGATCGCCGAGCAGCACGCGGTCACGTCCGCCGCGGGCATGGCCTTCGCGGGCCTGCACCCCGTGGTCGCGCTCTACGCGACGTTCCTCAACCGGGCCTTCGACCAGGTCCTCATGGACGTCGCGCTGCACCGTGCGGGCGTGACGTTCGTCCTCGACCGGGCGGGCATCACCGGCCCCGACGGTCCGAGCCACCACGGCATGTGGGACCTCGCGATGCTCCGCCTGGTCCCGGGGCTGCGGCTCGCCGCCCCGCGCGACGAGGCGACGCTGCGCGAGGCGCTCCGCACCGCGGTCGACGTCGACGACGCGCCGACGGTCGTGCGGTACCCCAAGGGCTCGCTCGGCCCGGACGTCCCCGCGATCGACCGCCTCGACGACGTGGACGTCGTCGCGCGCACGGGGCCCGACGCAGCGGGAGAGGGGCCGCACGTGCTCCTCGTCGGCGTGGGGGCCATGGTGGGCACGGCTCTCGAGGCGGCGCGCCTGCTCGGGGAGCACGGCGTCCGGGCGACCGTCGCCGCCCCGACCTGGGTCCTCCCGATGCCGTCGGCGCTCGTGAAGCTCGCGGGCGAGGCGGACCTCGTGGTGACCATCGAGGACGGGCTCGCGGAGGGCGGTGTCGGCGCGCTCCTGGGGGAGCGGCTCACGGCCGAGGGTCACCCGGCGCGCATGCTCACGTTGGGCCTGCCCACGACCTTCGTCGACCACGCGAGCCGCGAGGAGATCGTCGCGACGTACCGGCTCGGCCCGGCCGACGTCGCCGCCGACGCGCTCGCGGCGCTGGGCCGCGAGGGCTGAGCGTCCCCTGCGGGCGCGGACGCCCCGGCACCCGGGCTCCGTGGGTCGGTAGCCTCCGGTCATGATCTGGTTGCTCGACCTCGACAACACCCTGGCGGGTCGCACCGACGCGTTCGCGTCGTGGGCGGAGTCGGCGATCGCCGAGGCCGGGGCGTCCCCCGACGTCCTCGCGGAGATCCTCGAGGTCGACCAGGACGGGCACGGCTCCAAGGAGGCGCTCGGGCGCCTGCTCGTCGACCGGCTCGGCTGGGACGACGACGTGCCCGGAGCGATCACCCGGTTCCGTGCCGGGATCATCGACCGGGTGCGCCTCTACGACGGAGTGCCGGAGCTGCTCGAGGAGCTCCGCGGCGCGGGGCACCGCGTGGCCGTCGTGACGAACGGGACGTCCGCGCAGCAGCGCGCGAAGGTCGCGCGGTGCGGGCTGGAGGAGCGGGTGGACGTGATCGTCGTCTCGGACGAGGAGGGCGTCGCCAAGCCGGACCCGCGCCTCCTCGAGATCGCGCTCGAACGCCTCGGTGCCACCGGCGCCGACCGTGACCGGGTGTGGATGGTGGGCGACGCCGCGCACGCCGACGTGCTGGCGGGCCGTGCGGCCGGCGTCCGGACGGCGTGGATCTCCCACGGCCGGTCGTGGGCGGGCGGGGACCGTCCCGACGTCGTCGCGGCGACGACACGCGAGGCGATCGGGCTGGCTGCCACTCTGGGTCGGTGACGTCGGGCAGGATGTCCGGCATGGCGACGAGCGAGGCCGACGACCGCTGGGTGGTGCTCCTTCGCGGGGTGAACGTGGGCGGGGTGACGATCCGCTCGGCCGACCTGCGGGCCTGCGTCGAGGGGCTCGGCTTCACGGGGGTCCGGACGGTTCTCGCGAGCGGGAACGTCGTGGTCGACGGCACGGACGAGCCCGTCGCGGAGGCGAAGCGGCGGATCGAGGCGGGCCTGGGGGAGCGGTTCGGCTACGACGCCTGGGTGGTCCTCGTGCCGCAGCGGGACCTTGCGGCGGTCGTGGACGCGTTCCCGTGGGACTCCCGCGACGGCTGGCACGACTACGTGACCTTCGTCTCCGAGCCCGCGGTCCTCGACGAGCTGCTGGCCGGGGTGGACGCGCTCGGCCTGGACCCGGAGACCGACCCTGTCGGGGGAGGGGAGGGGGTCGTCTACTGGCAGGTGCCGCGGGGAGGCACGCTGGACGCCCCGTTCTCCAAGCTGTCCTCGAAGGCTCGCTACAAGGCGACGACGACCACGCGCAACGTCCGCACGCTCCGCCGGCTGCTCGGCTGAGGGACCCGATCATCGCGCCACGACGGATCTCCTGTCAAAAATAATGTGCCAAGCGGTCGTGACCACCGGGCGTACGAATGGCCTGCGCCACACCGTTGCCCGCCCCGACGACGTGATCGACCAGACCAGACTTGACCTTGGCTTTGCCTGAACGCGGCTCCTAGGCTGGATTCAGCGAGCGGACGACCAGGTTCCGCTCCGGTCTACGGAATCGACGGACACCATGACCCTGAACGCCGCCCCGGTCCCTCAGCACCTGCCGCAGCGGGGGAGCGCGGACACCGCGCACGAGCCGGCGTGGGAGAGCTTCGTCGACGGACCGTGGCGGGACGGCATCGACGTCCGTGACTTCATCCAGCGCAACTACACCCCGTACGAAGGCGACGGAGCGTTCCTCGCCGGCCCGACGGAGCGCACGACCGCGCTCTGGGGCCGCCTCACCGCGATGTTCCCCGAGGAGCGCGAGAAGGGCGTCTACGACGTCGACGCCACGACCCCCTCGACGATCACCGCGCACGCGCCCGGCTACATCGACCGCGAGCACGAGCTCGTCGTCGGCCTGCAGACGGACGCCCCGCTGAAGCGCGCGATCATGCCGAACGGCGGCTGGCGGATGGTCGAGGGCGCGCTCGAGACCTACGGCTACCCGGTCGACCCCGTGCTGCGAAAGGTCTTCACGGAGTACCGGAAGACGCACAACCAGGGGGTGTTCGACGTCTACCCGCCGTCGGTCCGTGCGGCGCGGTCGTCGCACATCGTCACCGGCCTGCCCGACGCGTACGGCCGCGGCCGGATCATCGGCGACTACCGCCGCGTCGCGCTCTACGGCGTCGACGCGCTGGTCGCCGTCAAGAAGGTCGACCGGGTCGCGATGGACATGCAGCCCGCGACCGAGGCCGTTCTGCGCGACCGCGAGGAGAACGCCGAGCAGCTCCGCGCGCTCGGCGAGCTGGTCGAGATGGCGGCGTCGTACGGGTGCGACGTGCGGCGCCCTGCAGCGAACGCGCACGAGGCGGTCCAGTGGCTGTACCTGGCGTACCTCGCCGCGGTGAAGGAGCAGAACGGCGCCGCGATGTCGCTCGGCCGGACGTCGACGTTCCTCGACGTCTACCTCCAGCGGGACCTCGACGCGGGGATCCTCACCGAGGAGCAGGCGCAGGAGCTCGTCGACGACTTCGTCATCAAGCTGCGCATCGTGCGCTTCCTCCGCACCCCGGAGTACGACGCGCTCTTCTCGGGCGACCCGACGTGGGTCACCGAGACGATCGGCGGCATGGGGGAGGACGGGCGCACGCTCGTCACGAAGAACTCGTTCCGCTTCCTCCAGACGCTCTACAATCTGGGCCCGGCGCCCGAGCCGAACATGACGGTGTTCTGGACGCCCAGCCTGCCCCAGGGCTTCAAGGAGTTCTGCGCGCAGGTCTCGATCGACACGTCGGCCGTCCAGTACGAGTCGGACGACACGATCCGCGCCCACTGGGGCGACGACGCCGGCATCGCGTGCTGCGTGTCGCCCATGCGGATCGGCAAGCAGATGCAGTTCTTCGGCGCGCGCGTCAACGTCGCCAAGGCCCTGCTCTACGCGATCAACGGTGGCAAGGACGAGGTGAGCGGCACGCAGGTCGCGCCGGCGAGCGCCCCCGTCGGAGACGGCGTGCTCGACTACGACGACGTGCTGGCGCGGTTCGACGCGACGCTGGACTGGCTGGCGGCGACGTACGTGGAGGCGCTCAACTGCATCCACTGGTCGCACGACCGGTACGCGTACGAGCGGCTGGAGATGTCGTTGCACGACAAGGACGTGCTGCGGACGATGGCCTGCGGCATCGCCGGGCTGTCCGTCGCCGCGGACTCGCTGTCCGCGATCAAGCACGCGCAGGTCACCCCGGTGCGGGACGGGCGCGGCATCGTCGTGGACTACCTGGTCGACGGCGACTTCCCGACGTACGGCAACGACGACGACCGCGCGGACTCGATCGCGACCTGGCTGGTCGAGACGTTCATGGCGAAGGTCCGCCGGCACCCGACGTACCGCGACGCGGTGCCGACGCAGTCGGTGCTGACGATCACGTCGAACGTCGTGTACGGGAAGGCGACGGGGAACACGCCCGACGGCCGCCGGGCGGGCGAGCCGTTCGCCCCGGGGGCGAACCCGATGAACGGCCGGGACACGCACGGCATGCTCGCGTCGGCCCTGTCGGTCGCGAAGCTCCCGTACGACGACGCCCAGGACGGCATCTCGCTGACGAACACCGTGGTGCCGGCCGGGCTGGGCAGGGAGAAGAGCGAGCAGGTCACGAACCTCGCGGGTCTCCTGGACGCCTACTTCGGGTCCGAGGGCTACCACATGAACGTCAACGTGCTGAACCGCGAGACGCTCCTCGACGCGATGGACCATCCCGAGAACTACCCGCAGCTCACCATCCGGGTCTCGGGGTACGCGGTGAACTTCGTCCGGCTCACGCGCGAGCAGCAGCTCGACGTGCTGTCGCGCACCTTCCACGGCGCAGTCTGATGAGCACCCTCGCCGGCGTCGCGGTCGCGGACGGCCTGGACCGCTCCGAGCGGCTCGCCGCGATGCGGGCGGGCGAGCTCGGCTCCGTCCACTCGTGGGAGCTCGTGACGGCCGTGGACGGACCAGGGACGCGCCTCACGGTGTTCCTCAGCGGCTGCCCGCTGCGCTGCCTGTACTGCCACAACCCCGACACGCTCGCCATGAAGGACGGGCGTCCGGTGACGGCGGACGAGGTCCTCGCCCGCGTGGCGCGCTACGTGCCGGTGTTCCGGGCGACCGGGGGACGGTTGACCCTGTCGGGCGGCGAGGTGCTCATGCAGCCGGCGTTCGCGGCGCGCGTCCTGCGCGGGGCCAAGGAGCTGGGCGTGCACACGGCGCTCGACACGTCCGGCTTCCTCGGGGCGCACGCGACGGACGCGATGCTCGACGACACCGACCTCGTGCTGCTCGACGTGAAGTCCGGCGACCCCGAGACGTACCGCCGTGTGACCGGGCGGGACCTCGAGCCGACGCTCGTGTTCGGGCGCCGGCTCGCGGCGCACGGCACGCGCGTGTGGCTGCGGTTCGTCCTCGTCCCCGGGCTGACGGACGCCGTCGACAACGTCGAGCGGGTCGCCGCCTACGCCGCCGGACTCGAGCGGATCCGCCCCGGCACCGTGGAGCGGGTCGAGGTGCTGCCGTTCCACCAGATGGGCCGCGACAAGTGGCACGCGCTCGGCCGGACGTACGAGCTCGAGGACACAGAGCCGCCGTCGGCGGAGCTGACCGAGCGGGTGCGCGAGCAGTTCCGCGCCCACGGTCTGAGGACCTACTGACGCTCGACACGAAGGCCGCAGCCCTGATGCTCTCCGCGGTGCAGAACCGTGCACGCGTGGACGGCAACACGAGGCTCGACAACGTCGGGACCGTCGCGTCGGCGCTTGCTCCGTGGGTGCGCTGACGCGGATCCGACGCGGGCATTCCGCTTGCTTCGGCCCAGGTCGGGCTGGCAGCGTCGGCGCATGACGCCGCCCGCCGCACCGCCCGCCCCCTCCGAGACGCCCGCCGCGCTCACGGCCGACGAGATCTGGCCGTTCGCAGGGCTGCGCGTCGTGAGCGGCGACCTGGAGCTCCGCTACCTGGACGACGACCTGCTGCTGCGGCTGGCGGTCCTGGCCGGGCAGGGCGTCCACGAGCCCGACGCGATGCCGTTCCTGACCCCCTGGACGCGCGGCACCCCGCTCGAGGTCGCACGCTCGGTCGCCGCCTACCAGTGGCGCAACCGGGCCGAGGCGTCGCCCGACAAGCTGGGCATCGAGCTCGCGGTCGTGCGCGACGGCGAGGTGCTCGGCATCCAGGGCTTCTACGCGGGAAAGTTCGCCGTCACCCGCACCGCGGAGACCGGGTCGTGGCTCGGGCTGCGGTTCCACGGCCAGGGCGTCGGCACCCGCATGCGACGGGTGATCCTGCACCTGCTGTTCGCCGGTCTCGACGCGCACGAGGTCACGACGTCCGCCTTCGCCGACAACGCGCCGTCGAACGGCGTGACGCGGCGCATCGGCTACGAGCCGAACGGCGTCGACGTCGTCGCGCGCGAGGGAAAGCCGGTCGAGAGCAACCGCTACCGGCTCACGCGCGAGGTGTGGGAGGCGCAGGCCGACCGGCCGGACGTCCAGCTGCACGGCGTCGAGCCCGTGCGCCGGTTCCTCGGCCTCGACGCCCCCACGGACCCCGTGGGGTAGGCCGGCCGCTGGTCTGCCTCGCGAAGTAGACCGGCCGCCCGCATACCTCGCGAAGTAGACCGGCCGCCCGCATACCTCGCGAAGTAGACCGGCCGCCCGCATACCTCGCGGGCTCACGCGAAGGTGCGCAGGGCCGCCTTCTCGACGAGTCCCTCGAGTCCCTCGGCGCGCCAGCGCCGTTGGGTGTCGGCTCCCGTGCCCTCGCTGAGCACGCGTTCGAGGCGAGCCGCGACGCGCTCGAGATCGCCCGCGGCCTCGAGCGCGTCGCGCGTGTGCTCGACGAGCTCCGCGACGGCGTCGGCCGCGGGCACGGGAAGGAATGTCGTCGGGCTCAGGAGCTCGGCCCGGACGCCGGACCGGCTGGCTCGCCATGCGGCCGCGCGTCGCAGCTCGGTGCGCACGTCGGGCGCCGGGACGCCGTCCAGTGCGTCGTTCACGGCCGTCTCCACGAGCGCACGCGCCAGGGCCGCGACCAGGACGGCGTCCTCGAGGTCGAGGCACACGTCGGCGACGCGGATCTCGACGGTCGGGTACCGGGCCGACAGTCGCGCGTCGAAGTAGACCATCCCCTCGTCCAGGATGGTCCCCGTCGCGACGAGCGCGTCCACGGCCTCGCGGTAGGCCGACGCCGTGCCGAACGGCTGCGTCGGCCCGGCGCTCGGCCACCGGTTCCAGACCTGGTGACGGTAGCTCGCGTAGTGGCTCTCCTCACCGTTCCAGAACGGCGAGTTGGCACTGAGCGCGAGGAGCACGGGGAGCCAGACGCCGATCCGGTCGATGGCGAGCACACCCTCGTCCGGGGAGTCGACCGCGACGTGGACGTGACACCCGCACGTGAGCTGCTCGCGCGCGGTGAGGCCGAAGAGGGCGGTCATGCGGCGGTAGCGCCGGTCCGGCGTGACGGTCGAGTCGAACGGCAGCGGCGACGTGGCGACAGCGACCGCGTGAGCACCGGCGCGTCCGGCCGCGCGTCCGGCGCGAGCACGCCCCTCGCGCAGCTCGGCGGCCAGCGACTCGAGATCGTGGCACGGCGGGGTCGACGTCTCGAGCTGCTGCTGCTTGAGCTCGGCCTCCAGCTCCCCGCCCGGGATCTCCTCGGCCGGCTCGTCGTCCCTGGAGCCCGCCGGGAGCTCGTCGATGCCTCCGACCGGGACCGGGTCGCCCCCGAGCGCGAGCGCCGCCGGCGCGACGGCTACGGGCACCCCCTCGTCGTCGACGAGCAGGTACTCCTCTTCCACCCCGACGGTCCGCATCCGAGCATTCTGCGGTCGGCCGCGTACCGTCGCGCGCCGAGACGCGAAGGGCTGCGGTTCAGCCCGCGAACGCCCACCCGGCCCAGCGCTCGACCCGCACCCGGACGACCGGGCCGCGGGGCGGGTCATCGCGGTACTGCGGGTAGCGCTCGGCGAGGGCCGCGAGCGCCGCGTCGAACTCGGGTCCGTGGTGCTCGAGGTGGGCGGTCCCGTCGGCGCGGACCCACCACAGGCGGGTCCAGTCGTCGTCGTACCGGTCGGCGAGCACGGCGACGCGGGGGTTCTCGGAGATGTTCGCGAGCCGCCGGAGCCGTGGGGTGGTCTTGGGCTTCTGGTCGACGGCGGTGACCAGGTCGTCGCCGAGGAGCGCGAAGGTCACGGGGACGACGTGCGGGCGGGCGTCGGCGCCGGTGGTCGCGAGGTGGGCGTGGCGGGCGTCGGCGAGCCGTGCGCGGCAGGTGGCTTCGTCGAGTCGCATGCTCGGATTCTGGTCCCATGACGACGGCGCCCGCACCC